>DATGXG010000036.1 GCA_035299085.1 Bacteroidales bacterium
ATCAGGTTTATTAAAAAACTATAGTTCTGATAGTTCTGCATCCGCACTTAAATTTTTGCAGAAAGGTTTTTTCCGATTTGAAGATGTTTCATTGAAGATTAAACGATTGCCACTTGATTTGCAGGAGGTAAACGGTACCGCCCTATGGAGCCAAACCATCCGGCTTGATAGTGTTTCGATGAAAATGAACAATTCGGAAATGAAAATTTCAGGTGAACTTGAGAATCTTGTAAATTATATTCTACAAAACGGAATTCTTAAAGCTGATCTTGATATTACAGTGAATAAAATTGACATTACCAAATATTTAAGAAACACATCCTCATCTTCAGGAAAACAAGGGAACAGGAAATTCGCTTTATTTCCTGACCGCATATGGCTCAGGTCAGATATTCATTCCGGGTTGTTTGTAGCGGGGAAATTTGAAGCTAAGTCGGTTAATGTAAGCCTGCTGGCAAGGAAGGATTCGATTTACATGAACAAGATCGGGTTTCGCTTTCCTGATGGTTTAATAACCGGGTCGGCACTGATATCGTATGACCGCAGGCACAGGTATACAGTTATATGCGATGCTCAACCCGATAAAATAAACATTCAGGAATTATTTTATGAGTTCGATAATTTTACTCAAAGCTTTATCCTGGATAAAAACCTTCGCGGGCAGCTGGAAGGCTCATTAAGTTGCTTTGTGCAATGGGATTCGACTTTAAATCTTATCCCCTCGTCAATATCCGCACGTGGCAATTTCAAAATTTCAAACGGAGAACTGGTGCAGTTTGAGCCAATGCTTAAGCTCTCAAAGTACATTGACGTGCAGGAATTAAAGCATATTCGTTTCAAAACCCTCGAGAATACAATCACAATCAATAACCGGATTGTTGAAATACCTGAAATGGATATACATTCATCGGCATTTAACATTAGTGTCGAAGGAACCCATAACTTTGATAACGCATTTGAATACCACCTGCGGGTTTTGCTTTCTGAAGTCCTTTTCAATAAAGCGCGAAACAAGAAGAAAGAAATAGATGATTTTCTTATCGAGGATAATCCCCAGGAGCGAACTACGATTCCTCTCATCGTAGCCGGTACGCCGGACGATTTTGAAGTAAACCTGGACAGGAAAAAAGTTTTTGGTTTGGGTAATAAAAATCGTAACGATAGGAAAGCGAATATTAAGCCGCCTTCTGAGAATGTAAAAGTTGAATGGGAGGAACCTGTAAAGGAAACCAACCAGGAAAAGAAACCAACTAAAAGCAATTCATCAGATGTTGTAATTGAATGGGATGAATAACAATACACTATAAGTTGAACTTATTTAAAAATAAACAGTACTGGCAAATTCTGCTCTTTATAGCGGCAGTTGTAATTGGTATATCATCACTTCTTTACACAAACCAGCTTGTCACTAAAATGGCAAGGCAGGAGCATTTAAAAGCTGCTATGCTAGCCAACGCATACACTCAGATTGTAAATGCAGAGCCATCCGATCAGAATCTTGACTTTTTTGCCGGTGTTATACAGGACAATGAGACCATCCCTGTAATTGTTACGGATTCCGCACAGAACTTGATATTTTCGCGAAATCTGGATACTTCAAGACTCAGGAATCCCACATATGTAAAGAAAATGCTGGGAGAAATGAAAGAAAATTCAGAACCCATATCCATTACGCTTGTTCCGGATAAACAATACCTGTATTACAATGAATCGCTCCTGTTGACCCGGCTCAAGTATTACCCGTATATCCAACTGGGCATCATCCTGTTATTCATATTTGTCGCATATCTTGCTTTAAGAACGTCCCGTAAATTTGAAGAAAATAAGGTTTGGGTGGGTCTTACCCGGGAGACTGCTCACCAGCTTGGTACGCCTATATCTTCTTTGCTTGCCTGGATGGAAATGATGAAAATAAGGAATAGCGATGAAGAAATGCTTAAGGAACTTGAGAAAGATGTAAGCCGTCTTGAAAAGATAACCGAGCGCTTTTCAAAAATAGGATCAAAGCCTGTAATGTCTCAGCAGGATATCCGACTGGTGATCCAAAATGCAGTCAATTACATTAAATCGAGGTCATCTGATAAAATTCATTTTTCAATTGACCTGCCTACGGCGCCTCTTGATGCTCCGCTCAATGCCGCCCTTTTTGAATGGGTAATAGAAAACTTATGCAAGAATGCGATTGATGCTCTGCAGGGCAAAGGACATATCAAAATTTCGGCTTCTAATTTAAATCAATGGGTTCAGATTGATGTAAGTGATACGGGCAAAGGAATGCCAAAATCAATGTTTAAGAGTGTTTTTGAACCCGGATTTACAACTAAAAAGAAAGGATGGGGTCTGGGCCTGTCACTTGTTAAGAGAATCATTGAGGAATATCATGAGGGCAGGATCTTTGTTTACCAATCGGAAATTAACAAGGGAACCGTTTTCCGCATACTCCTTAAAAAGCCATGAAACGATTCTCATTCGCTAAACACGAAAGACTTGTTCTTTTAAATGAAATAGACTCTCTTTTTAAAGAAGGGAAGAGTTACAGTTGTTCCCCGTTGAGAATTCTCTACAGGCCTAATACAACAGGTAAAATCCAGGTTATTGTAACTATATCCCGTAAAAGATTTAAAAGAGCTGTCGACCGAAACAGTATAAAAAGGAAAATAAGGGAAGCTTACCGCCTGAATAAAGAATTGTTAAAGCCAATCCCTTCATATAATTCTTTAAATATTGCCTTTATTTATACAGGCGACAATAAAAATGCAGAGTATGCCGAGATTGAAAATTCACTCGTTACCCTGATGAAACGTCTTCTTGACCAGTTTTCAGAACCGGTTCATATTAACACTGAAAAGAAATTCTGAGAATAACATATCTTCCTTTGGTTTATAGCCCATCCGTATCCCGGCAGAAACCGGGAATAAAATCCGTAGGGCATGAAAATCAAGAAGGAGATCGGTTCCGTATGAATTAAAATTTCCGGTATACCCTTTGCTGATCGAACGAATGTCCTTTCCGTAGGAAATATCATAAAAAAGATTAGCCCTAATCCTTTTAATATAGATTAACGGACCCAGCGCCAGGTCGGGATAAACAAGAGGAAAACTATAATTAGCTTTCAACGAGGTAAACAAACGGGAAACATATTCCGGATATCCCCTGGGATATGCAATACGGACAAGAGGAATAAAATAGGTCTCCGGATTTTGCTTTTCAATTCCGTATCGGAGAATTACGCTGTGGTTGCGGAATAGTCCCGGAAGATAGGTTGTGCCCTCAGCACCCAACATATTACCGTATAGTCTGTAATCACCAACGCCTTGTGAATACACAAAAGAAAAGGTCTGACCCAGGGCAGGATAAATTTGACGGGCCGGCATTCTTTTTAAAATACCCGAACTAACGCTGAAATGTAAGAGGTTCAGTCCTCTCTTAAGATCATTCTTAAAACTATAATAAGTTGAAGAATGCTCTAATTCAACTGATGGTTGAATATAACAATTATAACTTCCTGTATTAAAATATAAAGGAAGGTAAGCCTCTAACGTATACCTATTAGAAAGAGGAGCATTTCGCGGCAATTCACCTGTGTTAACTCCAAAAGTTTGTTGCGGCCCTCCGAAAATTGCAGAGGCTCTGATTACAGGATACCAACCCCTGAATTCTATTTCAGGCCGGAAATAGGAGTAGCCTTTATAGTAATGGTAACTAATAGTTGAGGTAAAAGTACTTAACAGATTTTGATTAAATAACATAAATCCCGGAAACATATTAATATCGGCTGAATTATTACGGATCTCATCCAGATTAACATAAAAGGGGAGCCAGGAATGTACATTAATCAAATGACCGGCTTTGGAGAAATTCGTGACAGAATAGGATCTGTGGGGAATACTGTCATGTATGATCACTGTTTTCGTTTCAAAACCGCTTACCTTTTCCCAACTGTTGGGCTCAGCTTTTATCCGGCAAATATCAAAGCCTTTTATGCCGTAATTTGAAAAATAAATTGCTCCTCCAGATACTGTCGGATACATAGCTCCATACTGGCTGCGGGTTATTCGGTAAAATTCGCCTGTTGTTTTATTTACGGCATAGATATCATTCCTGCCGGAAACATCAGCACTGAATACAACATAGTTTCCCAGTGGAGCCGGATCAGCCAGATCGGCTGAAGTTTCATGGATCAGCACTTCAATGGCTGATGTTTCAGGATTAACGGCTAAGAGGCTTTTTCCATGGGCCGAAACAGTAAGGAAAATGATTTCATCTTCCTTGCCCCATGAAGGACTTATGATCTCCTGGTTATTTACTGATATCCGGTTGATTACATTACCGGTAATGGAATTCACGATTGTAAGATAGTTATCTCCCTTCACATCATTTTCGGAAACAGCTATCTTATCATGACCAGGTGAAAAAGAAGGGGCGAAATACCTGGATTTACGGGTCAGTGTTTTTACTTTTCCTGTTTTCAGGTTAAGTGTGCGGATAATGGAATAACTGCGTTGCGACCACCGGGGATCCACATGCACTTCGTCCCACACAATGAAATCCTTTTTGTAGTCAAATCGTTCGCCCTGACGATAACCGGTAGTTAACAGTTTTTCTTCATAACCATTTGAGTCCAGTATTACAAAACTACCTGTTTCATTTAAACTCTTTCTGTAAGTAATAAGCTTTATATCATTAAAGGATTGGGCATAAGAATATGAAGTATAGACAGAACTTTTGCGATTATTGACAGGCTTATACAGTTTATACTGATCACTTGATTTTTGATCGTAATAAGTCTGGTCGAGCCATTTCATGGCCCCACGGTACATTCCTGAATTGAAAACGCCGTACTTTGCTTTCATCCGGATGGCAAACGGCCAAATTATGTAAGGATGCCTGGCGGTAAAATTGATGGCATCTGACCAGATTGTATCGAACCGGTTTCTGCCGTATTTCACTATTTCGTATCCGAAATGATAATGATCGGGAACATAATCCCTGTAAGAACCGAAAAGAGATTTATCATATGAATACATTTTTCGCCGGGTATCGAGGATAGTCCTCAAAGGCATTTCAAATGAAGCCTGGCGTCCCCTGCCAGCCAGCGAAAGCCTGGTTTCATTATCAACAGCATCACCTTCAAAAAACCATGCCGGAACCTGTGCTGCAGAAATACCTCTTGATATTTGACCCATGAAAAATCCCAATCCATGACTGAATCCATTATTAAGGCTTGCAAGTTGCACTACATGCCGCGTTTCATGCAATGCCAGTTGTGAAAGCCAGTCTTGCGAATATGTTTCCTGAGGTGCAGTTGTAATCAATTCCATCCTCCAGGGAGCCAGGGTCACATATCCGTTTGACAAAACGGATTGCGGCTGAAGCAATACCGGAATCTTTCTGAATCTTGGATTATATTTATCAACCGTGGGTGAATAATAATGTTGCATTAAATCAGCCATTTTAAAGGCATTTTGAGTCATATTCTCAGGGAATACCAACGTAAAATGACCGGTTTGAAGTTGTTTCCATTTAATCCGCGCAGGAGCCTCACCGGTGGAGTAAAATTGGGAATGAACAACAGGAAATGAAAATGCGTATATAAGAAAAATGAAAATAAATCGTTTCATAGCTGTTAAAAACGGTGTTAAAATTACACAAATGAAGACAGCCTGTATCCTTAACGGTCAGCAGTTTTGTTAGTTTTATTATTTTTGTACTTATATTAACATATTCCATTGAGAAGTTTCTTTACAGATAACGTTAACAGTATACTTGCCGCCATCAGCGTGCACTTGCTGATTGTACTGGTTTTCTTCTGGTTCAAGCTGGGCCAGATGGATGAGATTAAGAAAGACCAGGTTTTAGTCGAATTCAATGAGGTGGTTCAGCCTCCTCCTGAAGAACAAAAACCGGCTGAAAACGAACAATCTTCTGATGTAGCCGGTCAAGAGATGACGGCTTCAGAAAGACAGGCCCTTCATACAATGGCTTCCAATGAGGCCAGTAAACTGGATCCTAAAATAAGCACAAGCGAATATGAAAAGCAGGTGTTGCAGGAACTTGGCATTTCGAGTCTTAAGTCACCCGGTGCTGAAATGGAAAAAGAAGCGGCGCAAAAGGAAGCGGACGAAAATGCGATAGCCCGGCAGGAAAATGAAAAGAAGGATGCTGTAAGGGACCTTGACAGGCCGAACGTCATTCGGAAAGATAATACAACGGTTTCCTATTTTCTGGAGGGACGCTGGCACAGTTATATTTATATTCCCACCTACAAATGTCAGGGTGGTGGAACAGTGGTTCTTGATATAGTTATCAATCCCAACGGAAGGGTACTATCTGCCATTATCCAGGAGAATAAATCAACAGCAGATCCATGCCTGCGTGAAGAAGCATACCGGTCGGCTGTTTCAGCGCAGTTTAATGCCGATCCCAAAGCTTCTGCAAAACAGTTAGGATCCATTACATACGTTTTTCTGGCTCAATAATTATTCAGGATGACCGAATATACCGGTTCATATTTTACTGAAAACGAGATTTTGAGGCCTATTGAACTTTTCAGGCCGCAAATCTTTGAAAAAGGTCTCGTTATTTATGAGGTACTTCGCATGCAGGAGGGGAAGGCTCTCTTTTTTGAAGATCATTTCAGCCGCTTTCATCAATCTGTTTTGCTTTCGGGGTACAAACTGCCGGTTGAAGCGGAGGTTTTAAAGAAACGGCTTTCAGACCTGGCTGAAAAGAACAGGATCGATATGGGCAATGTTAAAATTATCGCCTTTTTCCATTCGGCTCAGGCTGATATATTTACCTTTTTTATACCTCACTCCTATCCTACGGAAGAAATGTACAGCCATGGTGTCGCTGCTGCCTTCTTTGAGGCTGAAAGACCGGATCCGAACATTAAAAAGATGCATCCTGACATGATCAGGCGTATTTCAGCATTTATTAAGGACCAGGAGATATATGATGTTCTCCTGGTTGACAAATCAGGTTGCGTTACAGAGGGCAGCAGGACTAATGTGTTTTTTATAAAAAACAACCAGGTGCTTACATCACCCGGTGACAAAGTTTTGAAAGGGATTACGCGCGAAAAGCTGATCTTTTTATGTAACAGGTTGCGGATACCGCTTGTTGAAAAGCCAATAACCCGGGCGGAAATTCAGACGGCCGGAGCAGCATTTTTTAGCGGCACCTCTCCGAAAATCCTGCCTATACGCTTCATATCGGGATGGAATTATAAAGTTACCGATCCGATCCTGGGGAAACTGATGCAGGCTTATGATGAACTTATCCAAAAGAATTTAAAAGCCGGTTAATTACCGGCTTTTTCATAACTACTTCCCTGTTGCATTCCTGTCTTCAGATTTTCATGCCCGAATGATTTGTCAAAAACCATGGCATAGGTGTCAGGATGCTTAAGCACATCAATGGCTTTTGCCAGTTCCGGATCTTCATTTAGAGTAGCCTGGATTCTCCCCTTCTGGTAATAATAGCGGCTTGCAATTTCCTCATAAAGAAGGCTTTCGATTTCGGATTTGAAAGTCTGAAGGTCCTTATCCTTATCATGGGCCAGCTTGGTTTTAAGTTTTGTAAATTCATCTATTGCCGGCTCATAGTATTTTTCCTGTTTTGCACTTTTAATCAGCGCCTCGAGCTTTTCATCGGTATCAGTCGTATAATCGTATTCCTTGCCCTTCAGAAATTCTATGAATTTATTGTACAGCCCATCATTCGGTTTCAGCTGATTGATAGATGAAACATTCGGATTGTTTGCTGCATATTGTGTGGCAAAATCGAATATAAGGTTTTTGGTGTACAGGCTAATTGCAATATCACTTGCAGGAGTAGCTTCAATTGGAATATCCGGAGTGATCCCTCCGCCGTCGAACACCTTTCTTCCGTGAAATGTGGTAAATTCATTTATCAGTGAGTCAGGAATGTACCCAACGCTCCCGTCGTCATTCCGATGAGAATAATCGACCGCCTGGATGCATCTGCCGCTTGGAATGTAATATTTTGCCGTAGTCACTTTAAGTTCGGAATTATAGCTTACCGGGCGTGTGGTTTGTACAAGGCCTTTCCCGAAAGTACGCTGCCCGACCATGACACCCCTGTCAAGATCCTGCATGGCCCCGGCTACAATTTCGGATGCAGAGGCTGAGCCCCTGTTTATAAGAACAACAAGGGGAATGATGGTATCAACGGGTTCCGACATTGTTTTGTACACATTATCCCACTGTTTTACCTTTCCGCGTGTGCTCACAATTTCCTGGTTCCGGCGCACAAAAATATTGGCGACATTCACGGCTTCAATAAGCAAACCCCCTGGATTTCCGCGTAGATCAAGGATGATCGATTTAGCGCCCTGCTCTTTAAGTTTCATAAGTGCCTCCCGCGTTTCCTTGCCTGCATCCTTGGTAAAACCGGACAAACGGATATAGCCGATACCGTTATCTACAATACTGTAATAAGGCACATTGGTAATGGTGATCTGCTGGCGGACAAGTGTCTTTTCCATCGATTCCTTCATGCCCGGCCTTTTAATAACGACCTTCAGGCTGGTGTTCGGTGTTCCCTTCAACTTTTCACTTACTGCACTGATTTCTTTCCCTTTTGTTGATTCGCCGTCAATAAAAAGAATGGTATCACCGGCTCTCAGACCGGCTTTCTGTGCCGGAAAATTTTCATAAGGCTCGAGTATAATGGCATTATTGCCGGCTTTCCTGATCTGCGCCCCGATGCCACCATATTCGCCGGTTGTCATGAATGTAAAATCAGCCATATCTTCTTCGGGAATGTACGTGGTATATGGATCAAGCGAAGTCAACATTCCATCAATTGCCGATTTAATGAGTTTGTCGGGATTGGTGTCATCAACATAAAACCGGTCCAGCTCATTAAATAAGGATACAAATATTTCGAGGTTCTTTACAATATCGAATTCTTTATCTTTCAGTGAAACAAAACCAAAGCTTATAACAGCCACTAAGGGAATGACAATAAGCAGACTGGTTTTAAAACGTTTAAACCTTGCTTTCATCGGTATAAATTAATTAAAATGGATTTCAAAATTAATCCAAATAAGCATATTAAAATCAGGAAAATCAAATGAAATGTGCGTTAAAAAAGGTTAATAGATCTCTTCTTCACTATCCCCTAAAAAACGCATGGCTTTTTTGCTTATTCTTTCCACTTCGAAGGCAGTACGCCAGGAAAGTTTATTGTCATAAATTGACAGGAGTTCACTTTTGCATGCTGGGCAGATGATATCAGTTGCAGTATTCTTAAAACAACGCTTACATAACTTACCTAACTTCTCAGAGTGTACCGGCTTCATGAAATATCAATTTGCCATTATTGTACGAAACTAAAGGCTGTGGTGTTACAGCGTTTAAGGCAAATCTTAAACAAAATGAGGAAGGAGGCGGCCGGATTATTTTTTGCAGTTTTTATTCTGCTCCCGGATATACATATCCAATGCCATGATCATAGAAGGTGCCTCGGGACGGGGTGCCTGCAGATCAAGCCGTAATCCTGCATCAACCACGGCTTTTGCTGTAGCTGTACCGAATGATCCTATGCGTATATCGTTTTGCTGAAATTCAGGAAAATTCTTCATAAGCGATTTAATGCCTGAAGGACTGAAGAATACAAGAAGATCATAATTGATCACTGAAAAGTCGGTTAAATCACAGCTTACATTATGATAAAGAATCGCTCTTTCATACTTTATACCGTTCTTATCCAGCAATTCGGTTAATTCTTCATGCGGCAGGTCAGAAAAAGGCAGCAGGTATTTTTCTTCACCATGGCGCTTTACTACCTCAACCAGGTCATTGATTGTCCCTGCACCGAAGAAAATTTTACGTTTCCTGTAAATGATGTATTTCTGAAGATAAAAGGCAACTGATTCTGAAATACAGAAATACTTCATTGTGTCGGGAACAATGATCCGTAGTTCACCGCAAATCCGGAAGAAATGATCAATAGCCGTTTTGCTGTTAAAGATCACAGCCGTATGGGCAAGAATGTCAATACGCTGTTTCCGGAAATCTTTGCAAGGTATCCCTTCTACATGACTGAAGGGACGAAAATCGATTTTTACATTATTCTTCTCAGCCAGCTCAAAGTAAGGGGACTTATCTGATTCGGGCCGGGGCTGAGATACGAGAATCCTCTTTATCTTCATAATAATCGTCTCTTCATTAATTACTCTGTATCAATGATGTAGCAAATTTATACCCAAGAAGAAGGGGCAAAATTTCAAGCGTACAAAGGTACAAAATCAAATAGAATAATAAAATATCCCTTCGCATTATTATTTGATAGGCCCTGAGTGTTTTGAGAAGAAATGCAGCAATGAACACTATAATACCCAGGATGAAGACAACGGGTATGATCTTAAAAGGCAGATACTGAGCCATAATAATAACCGGAAATAAAACAATTCCCATACCCTTGTTTACAACAAATGTGTTGTGCATGTATTCAGCGAACAGCCTTCTTGACATAAACAATGAACCGGTGAGGCGTAAAACAACTACACGGCTTATTGTATATAACAGAACGATATTCAGTAAAAGCAGGAATAACCGCATGCCTGTCATGCCCGCCCTGGCGTCCCCTGTATATTCGATATATTCAAATAGGAAGACCGAGAATACCGTTATATAAATAAAATCGAGCACAATGGAAACACGCTGATGAAGTACATTTTTTTCTTCGAATAGTTTTGAGGACAGTTGGAAGCTCGACAGGGCACTGCCCAGCGAAGAAAAGAACTTATTGTAAAATATGCGGATCCAGACAAAGAGTAAAACAAGGAAAAGAAAAATTCCAAGAAGCCAGTCGTATGTGTATAGTTTTCTTTCTGCCGGTTTGATTGATTCAGGCTGAGCAGTGCCTGTATGTGTCGTCACGGTTGTATTCCCGCGGGAAAGTCCCGAAACAATCCCAGAAATACCATTCTCATTCAGGAAATCCGAAGAATTCCACCCGCTGTCAATCACATCCTGGTGGTCAAAGGGGATTTTCGTAATAACCGCTTCCGGTTTTTCCGGTAACGGCCGTTTAAAATGCCGGGTTATGGTGGCGGTTGTTTGGGCGGTAGAATGAGTAGTATCTGTTACTGCCTGCCTTGTTATAATTGTATCCTGAAAAGCGGAATGATAATTAACCGGAATCATACGCATAACTGCTGAAAAGTGCACAAAGATAGTAAATTTATGAACCCAGTTTCGGGTTATTTCTATGCCTCATCTGATCTCGCGTCGTTTTTTTTTCGATATTTTTTTCAAAAGCAGTTTGCAGGTCAACGCCTGTTTGGTTAGCCAGGCAAATCAGTACAAACAGGATATCAGCCATTTCATCGCCCAGGCTTTTGCCGGCCTCGCCCAGTTTGGAGGATTGTTCGCCGAATTGCCGCGCCATAATCCTCGCCAGTTCACCAGTCTCTTCCATTAAAAGAGCCAGGTTGGTGAGTTCATTAAAATACCTCACTCCGTATTCATTGATCCATTGATCAACCTTTTGCTGAGCTTCGCCTATTGTCATTATTCCTTATTTTTTGTATCCATTATTATTGTAACGGGACCGTCATTGATCAATTCCACTTTCATATCAGCGCCGAATTCACCTGACAATACATCCTTGCCGGTATCTGATGAGATCTGCCTGAGAAAAGATTCATATAATGGGATAGCGGTTTCAGGTCGGGCGGCTTTAATAAATGAGGGCCGGTTGCCCTTTTTTGTACTGGAGTGAAGGGTAAACTGACTGACAACAAGGATGTCTCCGTTAACATCAAGAACCGACAGGTTCATTAATTGATTATCATCGCTGAAAATACGCAGCTTTGATATCTTAGCAGACAGCCATTCCACATCTTCAATTGTATCCGCTTCTTCGATTCCCAGTAAAACCAATAAGCCCTTCTGAACAGAAGATTTTGTAACGCTGTTGATTGTCACCGATGCCCGGCTGACCCTCTGAATTACCGCTCGCATTTCTGATAGTTTGGTTAAAAGTAGTAAAATGACACAAAAAAAGAGAAGTCATACCGTCGGTTTCATTCATTTCACCGGTAAATATAAATGTTTTACCGAATATCTGAAATATTTTACTACTATGTCTTGCATATTACTAATATTTATTTATATCTTTGTTATGTAATTATTCTTCTATAACCAAGTATTAAAATTTATACCAAAATGAAAAAGACTTTTTCGGTCAACCTGGGGAATCGGGTGTACAACATCGATGACGACGCTTACTTGCGACTGAAAGACTATCTCGACAATATAGAAAGTTATTTTTCAGACGAAAAAGAGCGTGAGGATATTATAAATGACATTGAGCTCCGTCTTTCGGAATTATTTTCTGAAAGACTGAATGTAAACAGGCAGGTTATCACACTTACCGACGTGGATGATGCCATTAAGATAATGGGTGATCCCCGTGAAATAGGAGGTGAAAAGGGAAAATCAGAGCCTGTATACACTGCCTACACTGGAAGAACAAGGCGCAGGTTATTCCGCGATCCTGACAACAGGGTATTAGGCGGAGTTTGTGGTGGCCTTGGTGCCTTCCTGGATATTGATCCTGTTATTCTCAGGGTAATCCTTGTGATCTTGTTTTTCTTCTTTGGAGCAGGCTTACTGGTTTACCTGATCATGTGGATTGTGGTGCCTGAGGCCAGGACTACAGCGCAAAAACTCGAAATGCGGGGAGACCATGTCAACGCCAGTAACATCGGAAATTTTGTACGTGAAGAATTCGATAGCGTTAAAAAGAGCTTCCGCAGAAAAAGATAAAACACTTCTATTTATAACTGAAATATATTAAGCATATGGATATGGAAAATGCAAAAGCCCAAATGAGAAAGGGAGTACTTGAATTCTGTATTCTTTCCATTCTCTCAAAGAATGATGCCTATGCAACGGATATTCTGAATGCCCTTAAGGAATCTGAATTGATCGTTGTGGAAGGTACTCTTTACCCTCTTCTGTCAAGACAAAAAAATGCAGGGTTGCTGAGTTACCGTTGGGAAGAATCCACACAGGGACCTCCCAGGAAATACTATGCCCTTACGGATAAAGGAAGGGAAACTCTTTCTGAATTGCAGATAAGCTGGAACCAGCTTATCCAGGCAGTTGATTCAATAACCGGTAAATAACATCCCCCATGAAAAAAACAACTCAGATTCATATTGGCGGAAGGCACTTTTTTATCGATGAGGATGCCTTTCAGAAACTTAACCTTTACCTTGAGTCACTTAAACGGCATTTCGCCGGTGAAGGGGAATCAGGCAGTGAAGTGGTTGATGATATTGAGCAGCGAATTGCCGAACTCCTTGAGAGCAAAATTACACAGGGAAAGCAGGCTGTTAACCTCAGTGATGTGAATGAGGCTATTTCAACCCTTGGAAATGTAGAGGATTTTGTTTTCAATGATGATCGTCCGGATCAGCAGGAAATTTACACAAACCGCAGGGATTACAGGCGCTTTTACCGCGATCCGGACAACTATTATATTGGCGGTGTTGCCGGTGGCATGGGTGAATATTTCGACATCGATCCGATGTGGATAAGACTTGCCTTTGTTCTTCTGTTCTTTGCAAAGGGTGCAGGACTTCTGATTTATCTTATACTATGGATTGTGGTACCGAAAGCAAGGACAACGGCTGAAAAACTGCAAATGCGGGGCAAGCCGGTGAATCTTTCCACTATTAAGGAAACGGTAAATGAAGAATATGAAAAAGTAAGAACATACCAGACAACAGGTCCCGATTCAGGCGAAAGAACAAGAAACGCCGTTGAAAATATCTTCAGGGCCCTGGGATTAGTGGTTGTGGCTATTTTTAAATTTATTGTAGCTTTTATCGGTGTGATATTTCTTGTAATCGGTTCGATTTTTCTGGCCGGACTTATTATGGCCATATTCGGTTTCACCGGATTTTTCGGACATGCATGGAATGGAGTCTATGTACCTGATGCAATAAATTTCTTTGCCAACAGCGGGTACTATTATGCTGCTGTTATAGCACTCATTGTGCTGGTTCTCATTCCTATCATCGCTCTTATCTACGGTGGGGTTAAAATTTTATTCAATATTAAAACAAAACATCCCGTACTGAGAGCCTTTTTATTAACCTCGTGGATTCTGGCCCTCATCCTTTTCGGAACAGTTTTAATTGTAAATATACCCAACAGCCCCATAGAGGCTTCCGGGTCGAATTCCTCTGTTATTGAGCCGGAAAAGTATCCATACCTGGTAATCAATGTGAATGATAATCTTGAAGACAGAAGTGTAACTCATTATCGTGTAATGGGAATGCGCTTTAACTACAGCCGTTGGGATGAAGCTCTGTATGATGATGCCAGCCTTAACATTGAAAGATCCCCGGATAAACAATTTCACCTGACTGTTCAGAAAAAAATTAAAAATGCGCAATTCAATGATTCAGAGGATTTTTTGGATGAAGTCCGTTACAATTGGGATGTAAAAGATTCGGTTTTGACACTTGACAAGTATTTCTTCACCGATGACAATGACTTCTGGATGTTTCCACGGGTTGATCTTATCCTGAAGGTGCCTGAAGGCCAAAAGATTAAATTCAACCGGGATGCATGTGAAATGCTCACCATGGATGAAAGACAAAAATACTGTGAGGAAGTCCCACCTGGAAAGAAATGGATGATGTCTCCTGAAGGAGCGCTCATAGCAACAGAATAATTACCCCGGACCTGTATTAAAATAGCCCCGCTTTAATACCGGGAATATAGATTCATCATGCCATATGCCCCGGTCTTAAGGCCGGGGCTATTGATTGAATGAGAACTAATAGGCAATTAAAGAATTAGTTTGTAAAAACGGTTTTTTGTATAACTTTGCAACCTCCAAATTGCGCTGTCCGATGGTGTAACGGTAGCACTGCAGATTTTGGTTCTGCCTGTTCAGGTTCGAATCCTGATCGGACAACTGAAAAAAAACCGCCTTATGAGGCGGTTTTTTTATTAATAAATTTGTGTGGGGGCAGGTTCCGGAATACGCAGTGAAATATGAGTGCTTTGTCTTAACGTGTTATGCACTTCTGCAATTCTGTCCACATCCCTGATCAGTGAGGCAATTTCATCATATGTACTTCCGGGCGACTGTACCTTTGCTTCGTACATAATATTGGAAGCAGGCTCGCCTTCCCTTCCAAACTCACCTCTGACAATCACTTCAACTGCACTGATCTCCATTTCCCGGCGAGCCGCTTCACGATATATATCGTTGCAGAAACAGGTAGCCAAAGCAAGGAACAAAAGTTCCCCGCCTGTAACAGATGATCCTTTACCCAAAGGCTTACTCGGAATTATTATCTTTTTTTTGCTCTCGCCTGAGCTTACTGTAACTTCATTCTCACGATGAATATTCGATAAGGTTGCAGAAACCAACATACTTAAACGTTTTGCGACTAACACTTTTAAAATGAAAAGGTTTCCTGTTAACTGTAGATTAACAAATCGGAAGGCTTTAGTTTCACCAGGGAACAGTATACATGCCGCATGCGAAAAAAGTAAATTTTATTTTGATATTTCCGATATATCATTTATTTTTGCACCTCTGAAAAATTCCTCAGTAGCTCAGTTGGTTAGAGCATCTGGCTGTTAACCAGAGGGTCCTAAGTTCGAGTCTTAGCTGAGGAGCATAACAGGCCACAAAGTGTTTTAATAAATTTAACTTTGTGGTCTTTTTTTTTAGCTTTGTGGCTCACCTGTTTAACACACACCATGAAAAAAATTCTCGGCATCGGTAATGCGCTCGTTGATATCATTTACTTTCTTGAAAATGATGCGTTCCTTGAAAATTTCGAACTTCCTAAAGGAAGCATGCAGCTTGTGGATGCAGGTAAAGCTGATCAGATTGAAAAAGCTGCCGGATCTCTTAAAAAATTCATGGCATCCGGAGGCTCTGCTGCCAACACCATTCAAGGTCTGGCCAGGCTTGGGTTAACGACCGCTTTTATCGGCACAGTGGGTGAAGATCATTTTGGTAACTTTTTTAAAGACGATATGATTTCAGCAGGAATCAAACCGTTATTATCCATTGGTACCATTGGCACTGGCAGGGCGGTTTCGCTTGTTTCACCGGGAGGTGAGAGAACATTCGGCACTTACCTGGGCTCTGCCATTGAATTGTCGGCTGAAATTGCCGATCCTGCCATTTTTGGAGATTATGATCATTTGCACCTCGAAGGATATCTTGTTCCCAATCAACCTCTTGTAGAGAATGCCCTGCGGATAGCAACAAACGCCGGTATGACTCTGTCACTAGATTTGGCCAGTTATAACGTAGTTGAATCCAATCTTGAATTTCTGAAACGGATCATCCGAATGTATAAACCTGTTGTTTTTGCCAATGAGGAAGAAGCCAGGGCATTTTCAGGATATTCAGAGCCCGGGAAAGCTCTCGATTACATTTCACAATATACTTCAACCTGTATTGTAAAAACAGGAGCCAAAGGCTCACTGATCTTTCATGATGGTAAAAATTACAGTGCTGATGTCATTAAGGTAAAATGCCTCGATACCACCGGGGCAGGAGATCTGTATGCGGCCGGATTTATTTATGGGTTTGTTAACCATATGAGTCCCGACCGGTGCGGCCGGATAGGCTCACTGCTTGCAGGTAAGGTAATAGAAGAAGCAGGCGCTAAAATTTGTGAAAACTCGTGGCAGTTTATCGGAAATGCGCTTGCTGAAATTTAAAACAGGCCGTGGATTGAAGCACTCACTTTATCAATTACGACACTCATATCCTCAGGTTTATCGATAAAGTTATTGGTGTCGACATCCACAATCAGCATTTTTCCCAGTTTGTACGATTCAATCCAGGCCTCGTAGCGTTCATTTAATCGCTTAAGGTAATCAAGCCTTATATTATCCTCATATTTTCTGCCCCGCTTCTGTATTTGCTTCACAAGAGTAGGTACAGAGGCACGAAGGTAAATGACAAGGTCAGGCGGCTGAATCAACGAACCCAGCATGTTGAAAAGTGTGAAATAATTTTCAAAATCGCGTGTGGACATAAGGCCCATCGCATGCAGGTTGGGTGCGAATATATAAGCATCCTCATAAATGGTGCGATCCTGTACAAGGGTTTTTCCTGATCTCCTGAAGGAAAGGATCTGGTTAAACCTTGTATTCAAAAAGTAAATCTGCAGGTTGAAAGACCAACGCTGCATGTCATTGTAAAAATCGTTCAGGTAAGGATTGTCATCAATGTCTTCGTAATGGGCGTCCCAGCCAAAATGCTTGGATAAAAGTCCGGTCAGCGTAGTTTTGCCTGAGCCGATGTTACCTGCTACTGCGATATGCATGCTCATTTTCTGAAATCTTTATATTCGATCCTGTAATTCTAATAATTCTTCAACATATTTCCGGTTATTCGATAACCTGGGTACCTTATTCTGCCCTCCCAACTTTCCTTTTTCCTGGAGCCACCTGTAGAAACTTCCATTTTTTACGGCATGTATCCTGGGTTTATCCAGCGTGAGGTTGCGATATCGTTTGGCCTCATAATCCGAATTGATCGACATGAGAGCATGATCAAGCAGATCGGTGAAATATTCAAGGTCGGCCGGTAAGTTTTCAAATTCAATGACCCATTCATGAGCGCCCTGGTGTTCATCGCTCATAAATACGGGGGCAGCCGTATAATCGCTGATTTCAGCAGAGGTTTTATCGCATGCTATTCTCAGGGCCCTGTCTGCATTATCTACAATTACCTCCTCACCGAATACGTTAATGAAATGTTTTGTCCTTCCTGAAATAACAATTTTATGGGGAAATACTGAGGTGAAGCGAATGGTATCACCTATCATGTAACGCCACAGTCCTGAATTGGTGGAAATAATAAGGGCATAATCCACATTGACTTCAGTCTGTGAAATGGTAAGGGCCTTTGGGTTATCTTTTCCCACTTCTTCCAGCGGGATAAATTCAAAAAAGATTCCGTAGTCAAGCATCAAAAGCATATCGTTGCTCGAAGGCACATCCTGAATGGCAAAAAATCCTTCCGACGCATTGTATGCTTCCTGGTAATGCATGTTGTCAGAAGGTATAATTTTTCTGAACTGTTCCCGATAAGGAGAAAAACTCACCCCACCATGCATAAACAGTTCAAGATTAGGCCATATTTCAAGGATGTTGCTTTTGCCAGTAAATTCAAGCATATATTTAAGCATAACCAGGTTCCATGAAGGGACACCTGCAATGCTTGTAACATTTTCCTTTACTGTCTCCCCGGCAATATGCTCCAGCTTTTCTTCAAATTTTTCAAGCAATGCTACTTCCTGGCTCGGTGTTCTGATAAATTCAGTCCAGAACGGCTGATTCTCGATAAGAATAGCAGAAAGGTCGCCATAATATGATTGCGCATTGTAATTATCAATTTTATGGCTTCCGCCGAGGGTTAATCCTTTACCGGTTAAAATACGGGTTTCAGGGTAATTCTGATAATATATTGAGATGACGTCGCGGGCGCCTTTAAAATGGCAATCTTTGAGTGACTCGTTGCTAACCGGAATGAATTTGCTTTTATCGTTGGTTGTACCTGAGGATTTGGCGAACCATTTAATTTCACCGGGCCACAACAGGTTGCTCTCCCCTTCCCTGAGCCGGTCAACAAAAGGTTTAACCTCCTCATACGTTTGGATCGGAAGTGCCTGCTGAAAATCTGCTATTGTTTTGATCGACCGGTAATCGAATTTTTTACCCCATTCGGTGTCCTCCGCCTTTGAAACCAGCTTAAACAAAGTCTCCTGTTGTACTTCGGCAGGATATTTCCTGAAAAGGTCCATCTGGTGGATCCTTTTTACATTGAGCCAGTTGATAATGGAGGTTAAAAGTGGCATTTGCTTGATTTAGGCCCGCAAATATACCATAAAGTTAATGATCATTTGTTGATATCCATGCTTTTGGATATCGTGTTTTTTTGAGAATAGTAAGAATGGCACCGCCTAAAACCACGAGGGCTCCGGCTATTGTAAGAAGTGTGTAATGTTCAGCCCTTATCCATGTAACCCCGAGGGTGCCGAGCAAAGCCATGATAGCAAAGGTCAGCAGGGGATTCAGAACAAGAATAACACTGATTTTATTCGCTTCGATATACTGGATGGCCAATGCAAGCAATCCATAGGCAAACAATGTATTCAGTCCAAGGAACAACAAAATCATCCATCCTGAAAACCCGATACCTGTGAAATGGCTGAAATGCACAAATGGAAGGTATAATGCAACCGGTAAACCGAATATGACAAGGTTAAGCTGCATGGGAGGATGTTTAAGGACAAGAATTTTAAGCAGAACCGAATAAACAGCCCATGTCACCGCAGCAATAAGAACCCATAATACACCGATTTGCCATGAATCTTTTCCTGTAACAATTCCATGAAGCTGTTCCCGGTAGAAAATAACTAACCCCAATACTACGAGCGTAAGTCCTGCTATTTGCCTCCAGTTTACCTTTTCTTTGAAAAGGGCGAAACCGGATACAGCCAGCAATACAGGTCCCAATTGAATAAAAACCTGGGCCACGCTGGGCGTGGTTAAATGAACCCCTTCAATAAATCCATAATAATTTGTAGCAAGGCATAAAGTAGATATGACGAGCAGCAGCGGAGGCTTTTTAAGGATTCGCAGGTAAGTTGGCTTTTTGAAGTAATAATAGGCTGCCAGGCAAACAAAGGCAAGAAAAAACCGGAACCAGGTTATATCAACCGGCGTGAGCTGATTCAGGGAAATTTTAAGAACAATAGCCAGCACACCCCATAATACGGCTGTAATTATGGCATAGAGAATTCCCCTGTACGATTTGTGCATGTGGATTGTATTTTGTTTGAGGTTTGAGGTTTGAAGTTAATGAACCTCAAACTTCAAACCTCAAACTTCAAACGGCTTTAACCGTTATTCTTCTTCAGATACTTATCAACTGACCTTGCCAGGTTTCTTCCCTGTGCAATGGCTCTTACGACAAGACTGGCACCAATGGCGGCATCACCTGCAGCAAAAACCTTTGACTTACTGGTCTGAAAGTGCTGATCAACTTTTATATTGCCGCGTGCATCGAATTCAAGACCAAATTCTTCAGCAATTCCCTCATGAACACAATGAACAAATCCCATAGCCAGAAGGACAAGGTCCGCTTTCATAAAGTGTTTTGTCTCGGGTTTTTCAACAAGGTTCATTTTACCGTTATTGGATACCCAGTCAACTTCAACCACTTCGAGTTGCTTTATCTGACCTTTTTCGCCGATGCATTTCTTCGTTGACAAACTCCATTTCCGTTCACATCCTTCTTCATGTGAACTTGAATAGCGGAGAACATTAGCCCAATAAGGCCAGGGGTTATCTGCCTTCCGTTTTTCAGAAGGCTTGGGCATAATCTCAATCTGCGTTACACTTTTCGCTCCCTGGCGAATGGAAGTTCCCACACAGTCTGATCCGGTATCACCTCCGCCAATTACAACCACATTTTTACCGGTAGCCAGAATTCTGTCTTCATCGGCTATTTTAATTCCCCTGTTTATTTTATTCTGCTGGGTCAGGAATTCCATGGCATAATGAATCCCTTTCAGATCAGATCCTTCAACAGTAAGGTCACGGGGTTTCATGGCTCCGATTGTAAGGCATATGGCGTCAAAATCTTTCAGCATGCTTTCTCCTTTAATGTCCCGGCCTACAAAAGTACCCGTTTTGAAAATGAGTCCTTCCTGCGCCAGGATCTCGAGTCTGCGGTCAATTACCCTCTTGTTCAGTTTGAAATCGGGAATACCGTAACGCAGTAAACCACCAATAGCATCATCTTTCTCAAATAAAGTCACCGTATGACCCCATTTATTCAGCAAATCAGCACAGGCCATGCCTGCAGGACCTGATCCCACAACGGCGATTTTAATTCCGGTCCTGACCTGTGGTGGACGGGCCACAATAAAACCGGCTTCAAAAGCACGTTCGGCAGCGGCAGCTTCGTTTTCACGAATGGTAACCGGTTCGTTGCCAATATTTAGTGTACAGGCATTTTCGCAGGGAGCCGGGCAAATTCTGCCCGTAAACTCAGGAAAATTATTGGTAACATGCAGGAGGTCGATTGCATTTTTCCAGTCGCCCTTATAAATGGCATCCTGCCATTCGGGCATGTTATTCATTACAGGACATCCCCACTGGCAAAACGGTACGCCGCAATCCATGCAGCGTGCAGCCTGATCCTTCCTGTCCTGTTCATTTAATGTCTGCTCCACTTCACCGAAATCGGAGGTGCGCTCGTTAAGCGGTCTGTAACCGGCAACCTTGCGCTGTATTTCTATAAAACCTTTTGGGTTTCCCATGACTGATCTCTTTTATACTGTTAATAATGAAAATGGGGTTCGTCTTCGGTACGCTGGATTTTCTGAATGATTTGTGAAATCTTCTGTTCTTCCAGTACTTTCTTGTATTCCAGCGGTATAACCTTCACGAATTTCGGCAGGTATTCATCCCAGTTTACGAGGATTCTTTCAGCCAGCTCGCTTCGTGTATACAGAAAATGGTTGTTGATAAGCCGTTGCAGTTCGAGAATATCTTCATGATCGCCTACAGGGCCTAATTCAACCATACCTTTGTTGCAGAAATAGTCAAAATTTCCGTTCACATCGAG
Organism: Bacteroidales bacterium; assembly: GCA_035299085.1. NCBI lineage: Bacteria > Pseudomonadati > Bacteroidota > Bacteroidia > Bacteroidales > Bacteroidales bacterium. The sequence continues at coordinate 21,673 of DATGXG010000036.1, forward strand.
CACGTAGGCAATACCCCCGCTCATACCGGCAGCGAAATTACGGCCTGCTATTCCAAGTACAACCACACGGCCACCTGTCATGTATTCACAGCAATGATCACCGGCACCTTCAACCACAGCAATTGCGCCGCTGTTTCTTACTGCAAAACGGCCTCCCACTTCACCGTGAATATAAGCTTCACCACTCGTTGCACCATATAAAAGTGTGTTACCGGCAATGATATTTTCTTCCGGTTTGAATGTGGAACCGCGCGGTGGCACAACAATGATCCGGCCTCCTGACAAACCTTTACCCAGGTAGTCATTGGCATCGCCTTCAAGTTCGAAATTGACTCCTTTTACAAGAAAGGCTCCAAATGACTGTCCCGCTGAACCCTTGAATTTACAAATGATCGTGCTGTCAGGTAATCCTGCTTCACCGCATTCACGGGTAATTTCACCTGAAAGCATGGCACCAACCGTTCTGTCGGTATTATTGATTTCTTTTGAAATCCATACTTTGTCGGCATTCTTGATGGCTTTATTTGAAAGTTTGATGAGTTCATGATCCATAACCTCATCTATTTTGTGCTTCTGGAGGCAGGTGCAATAAGAATCAAATTTTGAAGCTTCTTCGGGCCTGTAAAGAACTGCTGATAAATCAATTTTCGAAGCTTTCCAGTGATTCAGGTCGGTTCTCTGTTCCAGCATATCGGTTCTTCCGACCAGGTCATCAAACTTCCTGAAACCGAGTTCCGCCATTATTTCACGAACTTCAGTAGCAACGAAACGGAAATAATTGATCAGGTACTGCGATTTGCCCATAAAGCGTTTGCGCAGTTCAGGATTTTGTGTGGCAACACCCACGGGACATGTATTGAGATGGCATTTACGCATCATCACACAGCCCAGAACGATCAGGGATCCTGTTGCAAAACCAAATTCTTCTGCACCCAGCAAACCGGCATATACAACATCTTTTCCGGTTTTAAGCTGTCCGTCGGTCTGAAGTTTAACCCTGTCGCGCAGGTTATTCATGACAAGCGTTTGCTGAACTTCAGAGATTCCGAGTTCCATGGGCAACCCGGCAAATTTTATTGAACTGGCCGGACTAGCCCCGGTACCTCCTTCGCAACCGCTGATTGTAATACCATCGGCATGAGCTTTTGCCACACCTGCGGCAATAGTTCCAACACCCTTTTCAGAAACCAGCTTAACAGTTATTTTTGCCCGTGGATTGGTGCATTTCAGATCGAAAATCAGCTGTGCCAGGTCCTCAATTGAATAAATATCGTGATGCGGAGGAGGAGAAATCAGGGTAATGCCTGGGGTCGAGTGTCTCAACCGGGCAATGATGGAATCAATTTTATGGCCGGGCAGCTGACCTCCCTCACCGGGCTTGGCTCCCTGTGCTACTTTAATCTGTATTTCATCGGCGTTGACAAGATAACTGGTTGTTACTCCGAACCTGCCTGAGGCTACCTGTTTAATGGCGCTTCGGGCATTTGAGCCGAACCTTTCTGAATCTTCACCGCCTTCACCTGTGTTACTGCGGCCGCCAATACTGTTCATGGCCACTGCCATCGATTCATGAGCTTCCTTGCTGATTGAACCGTACGACATGGCGCCTGTCACAAACCTTTTCATGATGGATTCAACTGTTTCCACTTCGTCAATAGGAACAGGAACTCCCTTTTTAAAATTCACACAACCCCTGAGAAACATAGGCTTGCGATTCTCGCTATCAACAAGGGCACTGAATTCTTTAAATTTACTGTAATCATTGGTTCGTGTAGACCATTGAAGCAAACCTATAGTTTCAGGGTTCCATGCATGCTGTTCGCCGTTTTTACGATAATGATACACGCCTGCAGTTTGTAATCCTGCCGGATCCTGCGAATCAGGATTCCATGCGCTATTGTGGAAAATGAGTGCTTCCCTGGCTATTTCTTCCAGCCCAATTCCGTTAATTCTTGAATCGGTACCCTTGAAATACTTCAGTGCAACGTCTTTTGCCAAACCGATGGCTTCAAAAATCTGGGCACCGTGATAGCTTCTCAGCGTTGAGATACCCATCTTCGACATCACCTTGAGCAATCCTTTGTCAATCGATTTTATAAAGTGCTCGCGTGCTTCAGGGTACTGCATTTTAAGCTCGCCCGAATCGCACATCTTTTCTATTATGGCAAATGCACCGTATGGATTTACAACACTGGCGCCATAGGCAAATAGAAGGGCAAAATGGTTCACTTCACGCGGCTCAGCGGTTTCAACGATCAACCCAATCTGCATTCGCTTCTGGGCGTTGATGAGGTGATGATGAACAGCTGATACGGCAAGCAATGAAGGAATCGGAACTCTTTTCCTGCTGATTTCACGGTCAGAAAGAATGATGAAATTCCTGCCTTTATCCACTGCCTCTTCGGCCAGCCGGCACATTTCGCTTATTGCTTTTTCAAGTGATTCCCCCGGTTTTTTGCTTTCGGCATCAAACAGCATGGGAATTACGATATGAGAGAACTGTTCCTGGTCGAGATTCTTAATTTTGCCAAGATCTGTATTGGTGACGATAGGAGTTCTGAATTTGATCAGCTTGCAATGTGAAGGTGATTCCATTAACAGATTCCTTGACACGGAACCGATATAATTGGTGAGTGACATCACAAGTCCTTCACGGATCGGGTCAATGGGAGGGTTGGTTACCTGGGCGAAATGCTGCCTGAAATAGTTAAACAGCCTTTGGGGTCTGTCCGACATAACGGCTAGCGGGGTATCATTGCCCATTGAACTCACCGGTTCCTGTCCTTCAATCGTCATCGGCTTCATCAGCACATCCATATCTTCTTTTGTATAGCCGAAAACCTTGAGATACTGCTCGTAAGAATCTCCGAGTGTAGAAGGAACCCTGTTTTTAACTACGATATCCGAAAGATCAATACGATTTTCCTTAAGCCAGTTACCGTAAGGATTTCTTTCTGTGAGCTGTCTTTTTAATTCATCATCGGGAACGATAATTCCGAATTTGGTATCGACAAGTAATATTTTTCCGGGTCTGAGCCTTCCTTTTTCTTTTACCTGCTCGGGGGCAAAAATCTGAACACCCACTTCTGATCCCATTACAATCAGGTCATCATGGGTGATGATATATCGTGAAGGTCTCAGGCCATTGCGGTCGAGAGTGCCGCCTATAAAACGGCCATCACTGAATACAATGGATGCCGGACCGTCCCATGGTTCCATAATCGTGGAATGGTATTCGTAGAACGCCTTGAGACTTTCGGGTATCGGATTCCTGTCGTTCCATGACTCGGGAATGAGCATACTCATGGCATGCGTAAGTGATTTTCCTGTCATTACAAGGAATTCGAGGACATTATCAAGAGATGCGGAATCGCTTTTATCCGGTTCGATAACCGGAAATACATGTTTAAGTTCTTCACCCAGCACGCCTGTTTTCATAAGTGGTTCACGGGCGCTCATCCACATGCGGTTTCCTTTAATCGTGTTGATTTCACCGTTGTGTCCCAGGTAGCGGAAGGGTTGCGCCAGGTCCCAGGTGGGAAAAGTGTTTGTTGAAAACCTGGAATGTATCAATGCTATGGCGCTTGTCAGCTTGCTGTCTCTAAGATCAGTATAGTATTGCCTGAGCTGATGAGAGGTGAACAGACCTTTATAAATCATAACTTTGGAAGAAAGGCTGGGGATGTAAAAAGTTCCCCTGCTTTCAATCTCCGAATTGCGAACCAGGTTTTCGGCCTGTTTCCTGGCAATGTATAGCTTCCGTTCAAGTTCATCCTGTTCAAAGTTACCGGACACGAAAACCTGCCGGATAAAAGGCTCGGAGCTTCGTGAGATCTCACCCAGGATTGAATTATCCACAGGAACATCCCTGAATCCGATTACTTTCATATCGCGGGATTCCACGGATTCAGTCAGTATCTTTTCGCATTGAGCCCTGTCTGAATCCGATTTAGGCAGGAAAACAAGTCCTGCCCCATACTTACCTTCATCGGGAACCGCAATACCTTTGGATTTAAAAAAACTATGAGGAAGCTGAATTAAAATTCCCGCGCCATCACCTGTAACATTGTCGGCACTTTCAGCACCACGGTGTGACATATTTTCGAGAACTTCAAGCCCCCTGTTTATAATATCGTGCGATTTAATCCCCTTTATCTGAGCAACAAAACCGATACCGCAACTGTCGTGTTCTTCAGCCGGATCATACAATCCTCTTTTGGTGGGTAATCCATTAGTTATCATTACTTCTTATATTAATTTTTTTATGTAAAAAAAGGCCATTCTTTTTTGAGAATGGCCTTTTATATATACTATTATTCCATTCTCAATGAGATTGGCATTTATTGTCTTTATTATTGATCCATGTTAAAATCATACATCCTGTTCTTGGGGGCAAATATAATAAAAACTACTGAATATTTATAAATCACTCTCATTTTTAGAAGGTACTTTAACAGTTTTTTAATCTCTTGATTCAATTGATTCATACTGTACTCTGCCAAAAACATTCTTATAGGCAGGCCGAATAATTCTTCGTGATGTAAATGTCACTTCTTCAAGCCTGTGAGCACACCAGCCGGCCATCCTGGCAATGGCAAAAATTGGAGTGAACAACTCCTTCGGAATATCAATGCATTTATATACAAATCCCGAATAGAAGTCGACATTGGCACTGATCACTTTATTGCTACCTTCCTTAAAACTGGCAAAAGCTTCGGGTGCTAACTCCTCAACTGATTCGTACAACAAATATTCATCAAGTTTTCCTTTGGATGCAGCCAATTCTTTTGCTTTATCCTTTAACAGGATTGCCCTGGGATCGGACAGCGTATAGATGGCATGGCCAATACCGTAAAGCTTGCCGGAACCGTCGCCGGCTTCGCATTTCAATATTTTTTTCAGGTATTCAACAACCTCTTTTTTATCTTTCCAGTCGGAAACATTCTTTTTAATATCCTTCATCATTTCTTCCACCTGCAGGTTGGCTCCGCCGTGCAGATAACCTTTCAGTGAACCAAGACCTGCAGATATGGCAGAATAGGTGTCGGTACCTGCCGAGCTGATTACACGGGTTGCAAAGGTTGAGTTGTTCCCTCCTCCGTGTTCGGCATGCAATACAAGGGCAAGGTCAAGAATGTCGGCTTCAATCTTGTTATAGTCTTCTCCTTTAAGCATGTACAGGAAATTTTCAGCTGTGCTTAAGGCGGGATCCGGATGACGGAATATGAGTGATTTGCGCTGGTAGGTATGACGAAATCCGAAATACACATAGGCGGCAATTACCGGGAATTTAGCAATAAGGTTAAGCGATTGCTTTAGCAGGTTGATATGTGAATAGTTCTCAGCCTCATCGTCCTGTGTGTACATCACAAGGATTGAACGGGTGAGCATGTTCATTATGTTTTTTCCCCTGAAAGACAGGATGAGGTTGACAAAACTGTTGGGCAGGTCACGGTGGCCGGCCATATAGGATGAAAACAGATCCAGGTCATCTTTTGAAGGAAGTTTACCGGTTAACAAAAGATAGACAGTCTCTTCAAATCCATGTCTTTTATCCTTCTGGAAACCATGCACCATATCTTCCACGTCAATTCCCCTGTAAAAAAGTTTTCCCTCACAGGGTATAACCTGGTTATCTTTTTTCTCATAGCCCACCACATCTCCGATATTGGTCAGGCCTACAAGAACACCTGAGCCATCCTGATTCCTGAGTCCTCTTTTGACATTGTACGTTTCAAAGAGAGCTTTGTCAATCTGAGAAGCCTTTACTGTAATCTCCTCAAGTTTTTGCATGAATTCACTGAGTGGTTGCATGGTAATTGAAATTTATAGGTTAATATTCGGTCAGGTTCTCACCTGGCCATTTCCAAAAATGATGTATTTGGGCGCCATAAGATCTTTCAAACCCATAGGCCCTCTTACATGAAGCTTCTGATTGCTGATTCCCATCTCCGCTCCGAGTCCGAATTCGTTTCCGTCGCTGAAACGTGTGGATGCATTGATAAAACAGGCAGCCGAATCCACTTCACTGATAAAGCGAAGTCCGTTTTCATAGCTGTCGGTAACAATGGCATCCGAATGATGGGAACTGTAGACATTAATGTGATCAATGGCCTCGTCGAGCGAGTTTACCACTTTCACCGATAAAACAAGGTCGAGGTATTCCGTATTCCAGTCTTCTTCGGTGGCCGGTTCGATGCCCGTAAGAATTTTCCTTGTTTTATCATCACCTTTAAGCTTAACACCGGCTTTATCAAATTTTGCCTTCATTTCAGGCAGGAAGACAGGGGCAACTTTGCTGTTCACAAGCAGGGTTTCCATTGCATTGCAAACACCGGGCCGCTGTACTTTTGCATTATAACAAATATCCAGGGCCATTTCCTGCTTTGCAAATTCATCCACATACGTATGGCAGATTCCCATATCGTGCCTGATCACCGGAATGATTGAATTTTCTTCAACGAGGCGGATCAGCTGGAGCCCGCCACGCGGTATAATGACATCAATGTAATCCTTCAATTTAACAAGCCCGAGAACCGATTCCCGGTTTGTGTTATCGACTATACCCACACATTCTTCAGGTAACCCTGCTGATTTCAACCCATTCCGGATAAGTTCAGCCAGTTTCAGATTCGAGTGAATGGCATCCGAACCCCCTCTTAAAATGACTCCGTTACCTGATTTAATGGTAAGTGAAGCGACTTCAATGCACACATTGGGCCTGCTTTCGAAAATGATGGCAAGCACTCCTATAGGAACACGCATCTGGCCTACTTTCAGGCCGTTTGGAAGGGTGTTCATATTGAATATTTCACCAACAGGATCTTTCAGGTTAACTACATCGTGTAAAACCTGGATCATCCCGTCAATCCGTTTATCATTCAGTGTAAGCCGGTCGATAAACGCGGCCGATAGGCCTTTTGATTTTCCTGATTCAAGATCCCTGCTGTTTTCAGCTTTCAGAATTTCCCTGTTTTTATTTATTTCATCTGCGATTGCCTTCAGTGCGTTATCCTTTTGCATTGTATTCGCACGGGCAAGTTTCCGGGAAGCCTGTTTAACTGAACCTGCCAGAAAAGTCAATTTCTGTTTAAGATCATTCATGGTGCGTAAAATTTTCAACATTGGCAACAAAATGAGTGCCTACTTCCTTGCCTGCCAGTACATCAAAAAGTATAGCCGGATCCGAACCGCTGGCGATGAGACAATCGATACCGTCTTTAAGGCATATCTTCGCAGCGGATATTTTTGTGACCATTCCGCCGGTGCTGAATGAAGATCCTGCGCCGGAAGCCAGTTGTTCCACCTCAGGTGTGATTTCCAGCACTGAATGAATGATCTCGGCATTTTCTTCGCTTCTTGGATCGGCATTGTATAAGCCATCGATATCGGAAAGCATAACCAGCAAATCAGCATTCACAAGAGAGGCTACAATGGCTGACAGGGTATCATTATCGCCGAATTCAATCTCATTGGTTGCAATGGTATCATTCTCATTGATGATAGGAATGATGTCCATTTCAAACAGTTTAATCAACGTGCTCCTGGCATTCTGATTTCTTGAAGGGATGATGACCACGTCTTTTGTAAGAAGAACCTGGGCGACCAGCTGATTGTATTCCTCAAAAAAACGCTGGTATATCTTCATCAATTCAGCCTGTCCGACAGCAGCCAATGCCTGCTTTTTAGCAAGCTCCTGCGGTCTGCGGGTAAGCCCGAGCCTCCCTGATCCCACGCCGATGGCGCCTGAGGTAACCAGGATAACCTGAACACCCCGGCGGCGAACAGCGCTCAGCACATAGGCCAGTTTTTCAATTCGCTGAAAATTCATCCGTCCGTTGGCGTATGATAATGACGAAGTGCCTATCTTAACTACAATGCGGTGCTTATTCTTTAAAACTTCCCTGTATTCCATGATCTCTTCAATTTGTAAAAACAATATCGCCTATCGAAGCAGGAAATTTCACTCCTGCTTTTTGCTCACCCTGAATCAATACCTCGCAGTATGATTCAATCTTATTATGAAGTTCGGTTTCTCCGTCAACTACCATTGCAGGCTGGCTGGCGGCGGGTACAATAAGATACTTCCCGTTCATATCCATTTTGATCACAATAAAATCAGCCTCGGCAATATTGGCAACAATCAGGGCGAGCGGATAATTGTCGTCAAATTCAATATCTGCTGTCGAAACCGGGTCATTTTCATTAATGATCGGGATAATGCTCATATCAAGAAGTGTATTGAAGGTGTTCCGGGTATTTTGAACACGTTCGGGGTAATCGATAATGTCACTCGTGAGCAATACCTGTGCAATGATCTGGTTGTAATCATCAAAAAAACGTTGGTAGCAACGGATAAGCTCTGCCTGACCTACAGCTGCAGTAGCCTGCATATCGATTTGTCCTGTAGGTATCCTTGACAGTTTAAGTTTTTCGGCTCCAAGAACGATGGCTCCTGAAGACACAACAAGTACATGCTTGCCGCTGTTATGCAGATTGGTGAGCACCATGGCCAGGCGGTCCATCTTCCGGTTGCTTATCTTACCGTTTGAACCGAGCAAGGTTGAAATCTCTATCCTGACTACTATTGTTTGCTTTCTCTTTCCCATCATCTTTCTAATAAGTGGCGAAACGCCCGGTCTTTTTTTTCGAAATCAAAGCTTTGCATGACCGAATTCATTTTATCAGTAATGAGGTCATTGCATAAATTGCCGATACTGCCGGCATGGGTGTGATTCACTGTTTTAGCCGGATTGTAGGTGCCTTCAGCAATTGTTTTGGCTACCATTTTGTAGGCTTCCCTGAACGGAACACCCTGCAGAACCAGTTTATTCACCTCTTCCACAGAGAACACATACCGGTACCTTTCATCACTCAGCACATTTTGTGCCGGTTTAATCCCTGAAACAGCATATGTAGCTATTTTCAGGCAGTTGCTGAAATTGTCGAACACAGGCAGAAAAACTTCTTTTATCACCTGCATATCCCTGAAATATCCCGAAGGCAGATTGATCAGCATGTTGCCGATTTCCGCAGGCATGGCCTGAATGCGATTACAATGTGAACGGATCAGTTCAAAAACATCAGGGTTTTTTTTATGGGGCATTATACTCGAACCGGTTGTCATTTCATCCGGAAGAGAAATAAACCCAAAGTTCTGACTGTTAAATAAACAGATATCATTTGCCAATCGCGAAACGGTTGATGCCAGTGAGGCAAGTGCAAAGGATACGATCCTCTCTGTTTTTCCACGGCTCATCTGGGCCTGGATAACATTATAATTCATGCTTGAAAAACCAAGCAGGTCGGTAGTCATCTGCCTGTCGACAGGAAAGGACGAACCGTAACCGGCAGCAGAGCCGAGCGGATTCTGATCAGCCACATTATAGGCGGCCTGCAGTAAACGCATGTCGTCGATAAGGCTCTCGGCATAACCTCCAAGCCATAGTCCAAAGGATGAAGGCATGGCAACCTGCAGATGGGTATAACCCGGAATTAACAAGTCTTTTAATTCATTGCTCCGGGAAATCAGCAGTTCGAATAAATCATGGGTTTGCCCGGCTATTTCCTGTATGCGATCACGTATAAAAAGCTTGATGTCAACCAGCACCTGGTCGTTGCGCGACCTGGCAGCGTGTATTTTTTTCCCTGTATCCCCCAGTTTCCGTGTAAGCAACACTTCCACCTGGGTATGAACATCCTCACTTTCCGGTTCAATCACGAAAAGCTGATCACGGGTGAGGTTAAAAATGGATATAAGCTCATTTCTCAGTAACAGCCATTCTTCTTTCCGGAGTAAGCCAATATGCTCCAGCATTTGAATATGCGCCAGCGATCCGAGTACGTCATAGGGAGCAAGCAACAAATCGAGTTCACGGTCTTTTCCGACTGTAAACTGTTCAATCAGCTTGTCTGTTTGTATATTTTTATCCCAGAGTTTCATGACAATACGGTGATATTACCTCCGGAAATTTATTCCGTAAGTATATGTCGGACAGGGTTATTTAGAAAAAACTATTACTTACCCTTACGCCGGGTAATGGCATGGTGTGCCATTAAACGTATGGCGTTGATCTTAATAAAGCCTGCGCTGTCTTTTTGATCAAAGCCACCTGCGATATCCATGCTTGAAAGTTCCTTGTCATACAGCGAGCTGGGTGAAACACGCCCGTCAATAATAACATTTCCCTTATAAAGCGTAAGATAGACCACACCTGTAATCAATTCCTGGCTTTTGTCAATCGCCGAACTGAGGAATTCCATTTCGGGACTGAACCAGAAGCCGTTGTATACAATTTCCGCAAACACAGGTGAAAGCATGTTTCTCAACCGCATAACCTCGCGGTCCATGGCAATGCCCTCTATATCCATGTGGGCATGCAACAGGATTGTTCCTGCCGGTGTTTCATAAACACCGCGTGATTTGATTCCCACAAACCGGTTTTCAACCATGTCAAGCAAACCGATTCCGTTTTGCCCGCCTACTTTGTTAAGATAAATGAACAATTCAAGCGGATCTGAAACGCTGACACCTTCTTCGGGGTTAACCACTTTAACCGGAATTCCGTCGGTGAAATGAATTTCAAGATGTGTTTCTTTATCAGGAGCCAGCTGCGGGGGAACCATTTTGGTCAGCATGTCTTTTTCAGGCCTGTATGCCGGATCCTCAAGGATGCCTGCTTCATGGCTAATATGCATGAGATTGTCGTCTTCGCTGTAAGGTTTTTTAACTGTAGCCTTAACCGGAATTCCTTTTTCCTGCGCATAATTCAGCATATCCGTTCTTCCTTTGAACTGATCAAGGAACTCCTGCATTTTCCAAGGGGCAAGGACCTTAATCTTGGGATTCAAAGCATAATAGGATAACTCAAAACGAACCTGGTCATTTCCTTTCCCTGTGGCACCATGTGAAACCCATTCCGCGTTCTCTAGAGCTGCAATTTCAATCTGGTATTTTGCAATAACGGGTCGTGCAAGCGAGGTTCCAAGCAGGTACCTGCTTTCATAAACAGCATTTGCCTTCAGGGCCGGGAAAATATAATCGGTTACAAATTCTCTTTTCAGATCTTTAATATACACTTTTGATGCGCCGATTTTCAGCGCCTTTTTCTCAACCTCAGCAAAATCATCATCCTGTCCCACATCAGCTACATATGCAATCACCTCATACCCTTTTTCAATAAGCCATTTAAGGATAACCGAAGTATCAAGACCTCCGCTGTAAGCCAGTACTACTTTTTCTTTCTTCATCAGATTACTTAATCTTATTTTTTAATTCAGGAATAATAATAATTAACGTATTGACTACGTCCTTCTCGGTGACATTGTCATGGGGAATGATCAGAATGGTATCATCTCCGGCAAGAGTTCCGACAATTTCAAACGGGTTAAATTTGTCAATCAGTGAAGCGATGCTTGGGGCATAACCCGGCAAAGTGCGGATAATTCCCAGCTTGTTGGCAAACTGGATGGATACGAAACCCTGTGCCGCATAACTTTCAGCCAGTTCCTGGCCGGGCAGATGATGCTGATCAGGTAATTCGTAGATGTAGCCTTTTTCCACATCAGAGATTTTGTTAACTTTAAGAAACTTAAGATCCCTCGAAAGTGTGGCCTGGGTGTAATTAAGTCCCTTTTTTTCCAGCAGTTCAAGCAATTCCTCCTGACTGGATACTTTTTGGGAGGAAATAATGTTCCGGATGGCTAAAAGCCTTTCTGTCCTGTTTCCCATATTATATTGTATAGATATTCAATAGCGTTGCAAATATATACAACTATTTATTAATATGCAAGCGGAATTTAAAAATATTTGTACTTTTGGGCCAAATATAGGACTATTTTTCTTCAGCTTTTTTAATACCGATGGATAAATCAATCAGTAAAGTCATTGTTCTGGGTTCCGGTGCCCTTAAGATCGGGGAGGCAGGTGAGTTTGATTATTCAGGATCGCAGGCTCTGAAAGCTATGCGTGAAGAAGGAATAAAAACCGTGCTGATCAATCCAAACATAGCCACAGTACAAACCACTGAAGGCATTGCTGATATCATTTATTTTCTCCCGGTTACTCCCTATTTCGTTGAACAGGTAATTAAAAAGGAGAAGCCTGACGGTATCCTGCTTTCATTTGGGGGGCAGACCGCTCTGAATTGCGGAATTGCCTTATTTAAAAACGGGGCTCTTGAACGCCATAATGTAAGGGTTTTGGGAACGCCGGTCCAGGCCATAATGGATACGGAAGACAGGGACCTGTTTATTCGTAAGCTGAATGAAATTGATGTAAAAACAATACAAAGTTTTGCTGTCACTGAAACCGAAAAGGCCGTTGAAGCTGCTGCCAATCTTGGTTATCCGGTTATCATACGTGCGGCTTATACACTCGGAGGTCAGGGTAGCGGTTTTTGCAACAACGAGGAAGAACTAAGAAGGATGGCTGAAAAAGCCTTTTCCTATGCACCGCAAATCCTTGTTGAAAAATCCTTAAAGGGCTGGAAAGAAGTGGAATATGAGGTAGTACGCGATTGCTTCGACAATTGCATTACCGTTTGTAATATGGAAAATTTTGATCCGCTGGGAATTCATACCGGGGAAAGCATTGTAGTTGCTCCATCCCAGACCCTCACTAATTCCGAATATCATTCGCTTCGCCAGCTTGCCATAAAAATTATACGGCATATCGGAATTGTAGGTGAATGCAATATCCAGTATGCACTCGATCCCATTTCCGAGGACTACAGGGTTATTGAAGTAAATGCCCGACTGTCGCGTTCAAGTGCCCTCGCCTCCAAAGCTACCGGTTATCCTCTTGCTTTTGTAGCCGCAAAACTGGCGCTCGGATACGGATTGCATGAAATTAAGAATTCAATTACAAAAACTACTTCTGCCTTTTTTGAGCCGGCACTCGACTATATCGTTTGTAAAATTCCGCGATGGGACCTGAATAAATTCATCGGCGTTTCCAAGCAGATCGGAAGCAGTATGAAGAGCGTGGGTGAAGTAATGGCCATTGGCCGTACCTTTGAGGAAGCTATCCAGAAAGGTCTGAGAATGATCGGCCAGGGAATGCATGGTTTTGTGGGTAACCGTGATCTTGAATTTGAGGATATTGCAAAGGAACTTTCGGAACCTACCGATATGCGCATATTTGTTATTGAGGAGGCTTTCGAGAAGGGATGGACGGTTGAAAAGATCCATCAGGCTACCCGTATTGATCCCTGGTTCCTTCACAAGCTGAAGCACATTTACGATCACAAAAACGAACTTGAAAAATATAATGCCCCGGAAGATTTACCTGCTGAGCTCCTTCGTAAAGCAAAGATCCTGGGGTTCTCCGATTTCCAGGTAGCCCGTTCCGTAATGAAAGATATGCATGAATATATGCATGACGGGGTAATGACAATCAGGGAATTGAGGAAAAAATTGAAAATCGTTCCTGTTGTAAAACAAATTGATACACTGGCAGCCGAATACCCGGCTATGACCAATTACCTGTACCTGACTTACAGCGGAACATCAAATGATGTTAAATATCTGGGTGATCACAGGTCAGTTATCGTATTAGGATCAGGAGCATACCGCATTGGTAGCAGTGTTGAATTCGACTGGTGCAGCGTTAATGCCCTTTATGCTATTAATAAAGAAGGGTACAGGTCAGTTATGATCAATTATAATCCTGAAACCGTGAGCACCGATTATGATATTTGTGACCGCCTGTATTTTGATGAGCTCTCTTTTGAAAGGGTAATGGATATCATTGAGCTAGAAAATCCCCATGGAGTCATTCTTTCCATGGGAGGCCAGATACCCAATAACCTGGCCATGCGCCTGCATGATCAGAAGGTTAACATTTTGGGCACATCGCCCATGTCGATTGACAGGGCTGAAAACCGGCATAAATTCTCTACACTTTGCGATAACCTCAGAATTGACCAGCCACGCTGGAAAGAGCTTACCAGTATACAGGACACCTACGACTTTGTTGATGAAGTGGGTTTTCCCGTTCTCATCCGGCCTTCATATGTGCTTTCAGGTGCAGCCATGAACGTGGTTTCCAACAAGGAAGAAATGGAACATTACCTGAAACTGGCTGCTAAGGTTTCACGACAATATCCGGTTGTAGTCTCAGAATTCATTGAACAGGCCAAAGAAATTGAACTTGATGCAGTTGCCCGAAATGGTGAACTCGTTGCTTATGCCATCAGCGAGCACGTGGAGTTTGCCGGAGTACATTCTGGTGATGCCACGATCGTTTTCCCGGCACAGAAAATTTACTTTGAAACCATGCGCCGTATTAAGCGCATTTCAAGGATGATCGCCAAAGAACTTAATATTTCAGGTCCTTTCAATATTCAGTTCCTCGCCAAGGACAATGATATAAAAGTTATTGAATGCAACTTGCGGGCATCAAGAAGCTTTCCCTTTGTATCCAAAATCCTCAAGGTCAATTTTATTGAACTGGCAACCCGGGTTATCCTGGGCAAGGAAGTTGAAAAACCGGGGAAATCGGTATTTGATCTTGATTGCATTGGAATAAAAGCGCCTCAGTTCTCCTTTTCAAGATTGCTCAAAGCTGATCCAATCCTTGGAGTTGATATGGCCTCTACGGGTGAAGTAGGATGTATCGGTGAAAACTTTTATGAGGCTATACTTAAATCGATGCTTTCAGTCGGATATAATTATCCCAAGAAAAACATACTATTATCTACCGGACCTATGAGGTCAAAAGTGGAATTGGTAAACAGTTGTAAACTTTTAATTGATAAAGGGTATAATTTATTCGGAACCCATGGAACAGCCCAGTTCCTGGAAATGAACGGAATTCCATGCACAATGCTGCATTGGCCCGATGAGGATAAAAAGCCTAACACGCTGGATTATCTTAAGAGCAAAATGATAGATCTTGTAATCAATATTCCGAAAGACCTGTCGAAGAGTGAGCTTAGCAACGACTACCTCATTCGCCGCAGTGCAGTGGATTACAATATTCCGCTGATTACAAACGCAAGGCTTGCCAGTGCCTTCCTTACCGCATTGTGCAAAATTTCACTTGAAGAAATTGCGATTAAAAGCTGGGATGAGTATTAATCGCAGCGGGCCGGTTTCTCCGGGTTATTTTTGTAGTCAAACATCATTTCGATTTCTTCCACTGTAATACGCGGAGTGGACAATGACGGAAGTTTGTCAGGCGTAAAAAAGCCCACTTCGCTTGTTTCCATGCCAATCTTTAATTCACCACCGGTTTCCTCGCAGAGTACGAAAATTTTATATATATGATATAAATCGGGCGGGTGGTTATGTTTATTTTTGTCGAGCACTGCCAGAAGTTTAACAGGCCTGACTACAAGCCCGGATTCTTCAAAAACCTCTTTAGCTGAATTTTCAAACGGGCTTAAACCTACATCAGCCCATCCACCGGGAACCGACCAGTTACCATCAATCGTTTCTCTTACGAGCAGAATGGCATTATCCCTGAAAACGACTCCTCTTACGTCTACTTTAGGAGTGGGATAGCCCTTTTCACTGGCAAATCCGTTTAACAGACTTTCGAGATTCATTCCCGAATAATGCTGCATGATATCAAGACTTAAGCTTCTGATTTGCTCATACCGGTCAATGTCGTATTTATTGTCTGAATATTCAAGGCCTGCCTGAGCTACGGCTTGCAATCTCCTGGCCATCTCAAGCCATGCATAACTTCCTTTTTCCATCCTGGTTATAGTAATTTATTTCTTTTCATAATATATAACATAACTCCCGCAGTGACCAACATCAGGCCAAGCGCCATGGGGTATCCGACTTTCCAGGATAATTCAGGCATGAACCTGAAATTCATCCCATAAATGCCGGCTATCAGGGTGAGGGGTACAAACAGCGTTGTAATAATGGTCAGCATTTTCATTGTAGCATTAAGCCGGTTGTTTATATTTGAATTATTGATTTCAAGCAGGTCAGAAAGTGTATCACGGCTTGTTTCAAACATGGTTACAATGTTATTGATATGATCTTTTACATCGTGTAAAAACGGCAGGGTTTCATCCTCTATTAGCGGATAATCTCCCTGTATCATATTCATCAAAGCCTCCCGCATAGGGTAAACCACACTGCGCATCTCACTCATCGGTTGTTTTATCCTGTATAAATTGCGAATATAATTTGTGTCAGGATGCTCCAGTAGAACAGCTTCCATTTTATCTATTTTATTATCTATCTCATTAACTACACTATAATAAGTATCAATTACAGCATCGGTTAAAAGATAGAAAAGATAATCGGGTTTCTTCTGACGCGCTTTGCTTTTTCCGTTTTCAATGCGAGCCTTAATTTCATTAAATACCTTGTTTTCCGAATCTTTAAAAACGATCACATAAAATTCTCCCAGCAACAAACCAATATGTTTCATATCTAAATCCCCGCTGGCTTTGAGGTCAATCAGTTTTAACGTGACTAAAAGCTGATCACCGGATTCCTGTATGCTGGGTATTTCGGCTTCACTTATAGCATCTTCCATGACCATCGGGTGAATGCCGAAAAAATTTCCCAGCTCATCGATGTCATCCTGTTCGGTTAAATTATTAATAATTATTAAATTAATTTTGTCTTTGTCTACTAAGGGTTTAAGATCCTGAATATCTTTAGTGGCATCCCGCTTTGCCGTTTTCTCATCATAAACAAGAATTTCAATTTCAAGGGGATCTTCATCTTTAAATGCCATTTTCCTTTCCAACGACTCACGTTTCAGTTCGCGAAAGGTTTTCTTTTTAGCCATAATCCGGTATTTATGTAAAATTACCTTTTATTTTTAAACGATTCTGCTTTCATGTGTTATTGGGTTTGAAAACTTCCTGCAAAACAGCCCAGGATTTAAGGCGTGAAAAATCTTCAATATGCACTGTATAATAGCGGATGATTCTTTCAAGGAGTTCATTTCGTTGGGTATGACCAAATCGTTCCAGGTCAGGCGGGCCCTGAGGACTGTTGATTAATTCAATAAGTGCAGTTGAAGCTCTTTCAGATAAACCCGCAAACTCATGTATAACCGGTGAAACCGTGGCAGGAGTGCCTGAACCCGGGAAAAAACCAAGGTACCGGGTTAACTGGAGCATAAACCAATGGTGAAACCATGAAGTGTTTTCATCTTTGGCATCGAGTAACTGAAAAGCATGAAAAACAAAAGAAAACAAAAGGGGATTATGTTCTTCTTCCTGTAGACTTAAATATAATACTTCTGCAAGAAATAAAGCCACAGCGCTTTTGGAAGTATTATAAGGTATTGAATTATATATATGTGCAGCGGTTGCTTCTTTCAATCGTTGAATAGTATGATTCTGTCGGTAGTAAAAATCCGTTTCCAAAAGAGTCAGGGGCTGAAATAATATGGCCGGAATCTTTGATTTTTTTGATTTTACACCACTTACTATTCCGCTGATCCTGCCGAATTTTTCTGTATAAAATGTGACGATCAGGCTGGATTCTCCATATTTAACCTGGTGCAAAACAATTGCCCTTGTTTTATTAAGCATAGGTAAGTTTAGTGGATGAACAGTAATTTTGTAACATATGTTTTAGTACCGTCCTCATTAGTACAAAAAACAAGATATACACCGGTCTGCACACGGTCACCCCGGAAATTACGGCCGTCCCAAACTGCCTGTCCCCCCAGGGCCGCGGTTTCATAAACCAGGTTACCAGTAATATCCGTGATTTTTACATTTACATCTGATGCCAATCCGCTAACCGTTATATTTCCCTGGTAGGTTTCCCTTACTGGGTTGGGAAATACATATACATCGCCAAAATCTTCACCTGCCTCTGTTGCACTGCCGTTATAGGCAATAATTCCTTTGTCGGTTCCGAAGAAAACCTCACCTGTTTTATCGTTGATTCCTATTGTCTGGACACTGTTTGAAAATAACGGACTGTTTTCCTCATTAAAATGAAGGAGTTCCTTTTTCCCATCCGCTGATATAAGAAATACCCCTGACTTTTCAGTTGCAATCCATTTTCGGTTACCTCCGTCTATTGCAATGTCATTAACCTGTTCCGAGGATAACATGATATCCCCGCTTGATGTGCCGTCATTTCTTGGAATAACATATTGGTATCCTTCTATATTAGCCGTTGAATTTATGATTTCTGAAGGATCCGAATATTGAACCGGACCTTTATTGGTACCGACCCAGATAGTCCCGTCTTTATCCTCTGCAAGGCAGAGAACATTATCAACGACAGTACCGAATTGATTTTTTACATTAAAAGATTTTTCACTTGTCGATTCACCGTTTTCATCTTCAAATACTACTATTCCTGCATTATTTAAAGCAAGCCATTTTTGTCCTGTTGAAGTGACTAAAATTTCTCCAGTGTTGGTCTGAAATCCGAAACCTTTGTAATTCAGATTAATGGCTGTCCAATTCTGACCCGGCTGTTTCTTGTATGCCGCAGTCAATGCATTGGAACCTACTGCGTAAATATTACCCTCTTTGTCGATATCAATGCCTGTAATGCGAACATAACCGGTTTGACCTTCATAACTCTGAACCGGTTTCAACACACCGCCGCTTTCATTTTCAATATGAACAAGCCTTCCATCCTGAAATTCCGCAATACCGTATCCATACGACCCTCCGATAACATGACCGGGGTCATTGGGATCGATTGAAATTTCCGAAATATTGAGAAAGTCTTTTAAATCGGGAATGCTGTTGCCATTGTATTCTTTCCATTTTTCATCAACGAACAAGTACGCGCCATTACCGGTCCATTTAGTTTTAAACGTTCCGCCGGCGACCCATACATTTCCCTGTAAAGCTTGTATATCGCCTGCATCGCGGTAAGGCGGACCTGAAGGGGCTATTGCAGAAGAATTTCCATTGGCATCCACCTTCACCAGTCCCCCGAATAATGCGGCATACCAAAGATCATTTCCTGAATCAACCAGAACATCCTGGGAATAAAAAGAAACGATTTCCCGTGAAACTGTTCCCTGGGATGAATAGATTCTCGTATGATCCGTTGTCGATAAAACCAGGTTTCCGTTTTGCCCCCCAAGAAACTCATAATGAGAACTGAATCCCTGGGACCAGTTTTCCCATGATGATTCATCAAACCGGATTACTGCATCGGAAGAAGTACCGTTCCTGTAAATAGTATAAAGGCTGCTGTTATAAGAAACCACATACTTATAGGATATATCCGGATCAGGTAAGTTCTGATATTTACTCCACGCACTGAAATCAAGCAGGTTCGGATCATTAATATCCGCATGGTAAATTCCCTGTCCGGTAGCGGCAATTATTTCAACTCCGTCGGACGTAATAGCATTTACCTGAATCTGCGTTCCGCCGGGGCCAAAATAGTAGGTTTCTTTGATTTCACGTCGGTTCAAATCGCAAAGCACAATTCCGAAATCACAGGCGAGGTAAGCATAATTATTACGAATATACACGTTATTAATAGACTTTCCTCCAATAATGGATTTTCTCTTTATATCCGGAATATTTATAACACTGTCATTTCTGACAAGGTCAATATTCCCGTTTGAGTAACCAATCAGTAATGTGGAAGTTACTGATGAAGTACCGATTGTTGAAATTTCCGCATCCGAAAGTCCATTAACTTTTGAATGTTTTTTAATATCCCGGTCATTTATACCAAAGGAGTAAAGACTGCCGTCTGTGGTAAGGCAATATATACGGTTATGATATTCGGCAAGCTTTTTCCCGTGTGAATAGGGAAGATGATCCCGCCAGGCACCGGATGGCATTTGAGCCTGGATGACCTGAGCTATAAAAATAGTTGCAAGAAGGAATATGAGATTCCGTTTCATACTACCGTGATTTTAGATAATCGGTAAACGCTTTTAGTGCAATTGCCCGGTGGGAAATAGCATTTTTTTCTTCCATTGTCATCTCGGCAAAAGTTTTGTCAAGTCCATCCGGTTTAAATATAGGATCATAGCCGAAACCTCCGGTTCCTTTTCTGAAGAACATTATGGTTCCTTCAACGATTCCTTCAAAAGTGATAGTTCCTGATTTTTCAGCAAGTGCGATCACGGTCCTGAAACGCGCATTCCGGTATGTTTCCTGGCCCAATTTTGCAAGTACAAGATTCATGTTGTCTTCAAAATCGCATTTTTCACCGGCATAACGGGAAGAAAACACTCCCGGTTCTCCGTGCAATGCTTCAATTTCGAGTCCTGTATCATCAGCAAAACAAGGCGTATTATAATTATCAAGGATAAACTGCGCTTTCTGAATCGCATTTCCTTCGATCGTGTTTTGCGTTTCAGGTATTTCTGTAAAACAACCGATGTCTGCCAGTGACAATAATGAAAAACGATCGTCAAGCATACCGGCTATCTCGTTAAATTTATGTTTGTTATTGCTTGCAAAAACCAGTTGCGTTTTTTTTTGATCCATCTGATTCACCGGGATTATAAAAAACAAAAACAAGGAACGTTCCTTGTTTTTGAAATATTTTTAGGGAACGAATAATTTTTCAACCTCCACTGGCGCTGAAACCGCCACCTATTTTAGCAGGTCGCGGATTAATGCAGATAACCGGTATACGTTCACTGTTGGCAATAATGTACTGTTCCTGAGCGCCCATTACGTAATCTGTAAAACCGATATCTCTAGTTGTCATAAGCATAATCGCGTCGGCATCCACTTTTTTAGCATACTGAATAGTTTCCTTTCCGAAGTTATCTTCGCCGACTGAAACCTGCGATTCATAGTGAATTGACTTATTGGCGAAATATTTCGTTATAAAGAACATATTTGAATCCAATCCTTTTCTAAAGTTACTATCCTGGTATTTTGCCCTGAAAAGGTGAAAATGCGACCCGAATTTACGCGCAAAGAAGTGAGTCCATGTGACACATTCTTTTGTTTCACGCTTATAATTAATAGGAAGTACTATGTTTTTCATGCCTTCGGCCCGGGGTGATTCCTGAACAACAATAAAGGGAGCCTTTGAACTTGCAATAACCTTCAGGGCCCAGCTACCAAGAAATTTCTGCATACCAACGATACCGTGTGTTCCCATTACTACCACAAGGGCATTCAATTCAGTTGCCAGCTCACCGATTGTATGAAATATGGAACCGCTGCGCACGACAAATGAAAAGTTAATTGCCGGATCAGGGAAACGTTTTTTTACTTCCTCGGCCATTCTTTTTTTGGCCTCGGGAATCTCATCTTCTTTTTTGACTATATGAACAACAGCAATTTCACCTTTAATCATTGATGACATCTGAACAGCATGTTCAATGGCGTACACGTTCTTTTCAGTGAAATCCCATGTAACCATTATTAAATATTTTTCTTGTTCCATGCTTTTAACTTATTTGTACTTAAAACTATAAAATTATTTGTTTATTTTGAAAATCAGCGTAAAAAACATTAAAAATTCTGGTTTTTCAGACAGCTCTCTTTTGTGAATCAATCTGAAATCGCTATTTTTGGCCAATCTGAACCTATCACAATATGAATAGCTTGGACTGGAAAAATCTGTCTTTCGGTTACGTAAAAACCGACTATAATGTTCGGTGTTATTATAAAGACGGCAAATGGAGTGAACCAGAGGTCACTGATTCCGAATATATAAATCTTCATATGGCGGCTACCTGTCTGCATTACGGACAGGAGGCTTTTGAGGGACTAAAGGCATTTACGGGCAAAGACGGCCGTATTCGGATTTTCAGATGTGAGGCCAATGCAAAACGCATGTGGGATACCGCAGCTGGTATACAAATGGCCCAGGTTCCGCAGGAACTTTTTAAAAAGGTCGTCACTATGGCTGTTAGTCACAATAAAAAGTATGTTCCCCCTTATGGCACGGGTGCATCCCTTTATATCCGTCCGCTGCTGATTGGCTCCGGAGCTGAAGTAGGTGTTAAGCCTGCTAAAGAATATACTTTTATTGTTTTTGTGACTCCGGTTGGACCTTATTTTAAAGAAGGGTTTAAACCAGTTGATATTATGGTTTGTCGCGGTTACGACCGTGCAGCACCGCTTGGAACAGGATGTTACAAAGTAGGCGGTAATTATGCAGCCAGCCTTGCATCGCTTGAGCTTGCCCATCACCAGGGATATTCCACCACCCTCTATCTTGATCCGAAGGAAAAAAAATATATTGATGAAGCCGGTCCTGCTAACTTTTTTGGCATCCGTAACAACACCTTTGTAACGCCGGAATCGAAATCGATTCTTCCTTCGATAACCAATATGAGCCTTCAGCAACTTTGCCTGGATATGGGATACAAGGTTGAAAAACGGCAGATTCCGATCGATGAATTATCAGATTTTGAAGAAGTAGGTGCCTGTGGCACCGCAGCCGTGATAACTCCCATCCGCAAAATAGTTGACCCTGATACAAACAGAATTTATGAATACTGCTGTGACGGTCAACCGGGTCCTATAAGCAAAAAATTATATAATAAGCTTATCGCAATACAAACCGGTGATGAACCGGATGTTCACGGATGGGTATATAATATAGATTGACAATCCGGTTAAAATTAACATACCTTTGCGCAGGCTAAGGAAATAATGGATGCTAAAAACAATACAATACGCCGTCGTCTGACGGCTTCCTATTTTACATCAGTTGTAAGTATAACCCTTGTACTTTGCATGCTGGGTATAGGAGGTATCCTAATTCTGAACGCACGGAAATTGTCAAACTATGTTAAGGAGAATATCGGCATTTCGGTATATCTGACTGATGAGGCACGAGAAGTTGATATATTCAACCTTCAGAAAACTCTTGACGCAAAGAATTATGTTAAGGAAACACGTTATATTACAAAAGAAAAAGCGGCCGGAGATTTTAAGAAACAATTAGGCGAGGACTTTGTTGATTTTTTGGGATACAATCCTTTACCATCTTCAATTGATGTAAAACTTCATGCGGCCTATGCCAATCCCGACAGCTTTAACGTAATAGAAAAAGAAATCAGGAAGTACCAGCAGGTTGCCGATGTGTCCTATCAGAAGGATCTTATCTACATCATCAATCAGAATATAAACAGGATCGGGATGGCAATTCTGGTTTTCAGTATCTTACTGTTTATCATTTCAATTACTCTTATCAACAACACGATTCGTTTAACTGTGTATGCCAGGCGGTTTATAATCCGAACTATGCAATTGGTTGGCGCCCATCCATCTCTTATAAGGCGACCTTTTATTTTACGAGGAATAACCCAGGGATTTATTGCTGCCGTTTTTTCCATTATTGTCCTGCTTGTTGTTTTGTATATTGCAGAAAAACAGCTTGGAGACCTGTTCAGTTTTCAGGATTTGAATATTCTGGGTACAGTTTTTGGCTCGATATTGATTCTTGGCATTCTGATCGCCTGGATATCCTCATTATTATCTGTGAATAAATATTTGAAGATGAAAACCGATAATCTTTATACTTAAAGAAATACATTATGCAAAAAAAGACTGAAATTAAACAACCGGATTCCGCTTTTGCCCTTCCAAAAGAAAATTACATTTACCTGGTTATCGGTTTTGCCATTATTATTATCGGCTTTCTTCTGATGATCGGTGGTAAATCAGATGATCCGAAAATTTTCAATAAAGATGAGATCTTCAGCTTCAGGCGGATCACTCTTGCTCCCCTGATTGTGCTGGTTGGTTTTATTTTTGAAATCTGGGCCATTATGAGAAGACCAAAAAATCAGAACGAAGCCTAGGAATGTCAATTTCATCCGGAGCAAATCCTGAAAATATTGGTAAAATCGGTGAGGATTTTCTAAATGGAAGAGTGCTTCTGTTTAATAAACCATTGTATTGGACTTCCTTCGATTTAGTGAATAAAATTAAAGCTATCCTCAGATACAGGTTGGATTTAAAAAAAATAAAAATCGGTCATGCCGGTACCCTTGATCCTCTTGCCACAGGATTAATGATAGTTTGCACAGGGAAAGAAACAAGGAATATTGAAAAATACCAGAATCAGTCAAAGGAATACAATGCCTGCATAACGCTCGGCGCCACTACTCCTTCGTATGATCTTGAAACCGATATCAATGCACGATTCCCTGTTGAACATATTACAAAGTCACTTGTTGAAACCACGCTGGATACATTTAAAGGAATTCAACCACAGGTGCCTCCGGATTTCTCAGCCCGGTTTGTAAACGGGAAAAGAGCTTATACACTGGCCCGAAGCGGTAAAGTACTTGAATTGGATCCGAAAGAAATTTCAATTTATGATATCACACTTATATCCTGCACAATGCCTTCAATAGAAATAACCGTAAGTTGCAGCAAAGGTACTTATATCAGGGCATTGGCCAGGGATATAGGAATCAGATTACAGTCGGGAGCCTACCTTTCGGGTCTCGTGCGGACCCGTATTGGTGAATTTTTATTGAAGGATTCAATGAATATTGAAGAATTTGAAAGAAATTTTGTTTTTTTGTAACCTTATTGCAACTGATTCGTATACCTTAGGTTTATTTAGATCATCTTCACAAAAATATATCCATGAAACTTTCACAATATAAATACAATCTGCCTGACGAACTCATAGCGAAATTTCCTGCAGATAAAAGGGATGAATCCAAGCTTATGGTCGTTAACAGGGCTACAGGAAAAATTGAGCACAAGGTTTTCAGGGATATAATCGATTATTTTGAAGAAGGTGATGTTTTTGTAGTGAATAACACCAAGGTCTTTCCCGCCCGCTTATATGGGAATAAAGAAAAAACCGGTGCTGAAATTGAAGTATTCCTGCTTCGGGAATTGAACCGGGAACAAAGACTTTGGGATGTCCTTGTTGATCCGGCCAGGAAAATCAGAATCGGTAATAAGTTATACTTTGGCGATGACGATGAAACCCTGGTAGCTGAAGTTATTGATAACACCACATCACGTGGCAGAACGCTCCGTTTTCTTTTTGACGGGGATTATGACGAGTTCAAGAAGACTCTCTTCAAACTGGGTGAAACTCCACTCCCAAAATTCATTAAAAGAGCGGTTCAGCCTGAGGACAGGGACAGGTATCAGACCATATTCGCCAAACACGAAGGTGCTGTAGCCGCTCCAACTGCTGGTCTTCATTTCAGCCGTGAATTGCTGAAAAGGTTGGAAATTAAGGGCGCTCACTTCGCCGAAATTACACTTCATGTTGGATTGGGTAATTTCCGGACTGTTGATGTGGAGGATCTGACCAAGCATAAAATGGATTCCGAAAGAATCATTATAAGTGAAGACGCTGCCAATATTGTGAATGAAGCCAAGGACGCACGCAAGCAGGTTTGTGCAGTTGGCACCACTGTATTGAGAACTCTTGAAAGTTCAGTTTCAACAGCCGGACATCTTAAACCTTATGACGGGTGGACGAATAAATTCATATTTCCTCCTTATGAATTCAGCGTTCCGTCGCGAATGATATCCAATTTTCACCTTCCCTTGTCTACCCTGCTTATGATGGTTTCAGCCTTTGCCGGGTATGAGCTTCTGTTTGAATCCTATAAAATTGCCATAAAGGAAAAATACCATTTCGGCACCTATGGTGATGCCATGCTGATCCTCTAATGTAAATTTTACTCTAATGAGGCTGGGCAGAAGCTTTTATGAACAAGATGTGCTCATAGTTGCTCCTGACCTTATAGGAAAAGTGCTCGTCCTCCGACACGAGGGAATTACAGCTTTTTATACAATAACTGAAGTCGAGGCCTACAGGGGAACCGAAGATCAGGCCTCACATGCACGATTCGGCAGAACTGCCCGTAATTCGGTTATGTTCCGAAACGGAGGTCTGATTTATATGTATTTGATTTATGGAATGTACTGGATGATCAATATTGTTACAGCGCCAGAAGGAGTACCCCAGGCCGTACTCATCAGGGGACTTTCAGGCATAAGCGGTCCGGGAAAAGTAACAAAAACTCTGGGCCTTGATAAATCGTTTTATGGTGAGGACCTGGTTACATCGGATAGGATTTGGATTGAAGATTCGGGTCAAAAACCTCAATATATCTGCAAACCGCGTTTCGGTATAAACTATGCCGGCGAACCATGGATTAGCAATCCATGGCGATACATTATGGTTCAACCACCTCAAATTTCCTGACAAGTTCCTGTCCCTTGCTGTCAACAAGGACAAGCCTGTGTTTTCCAGGCGCCGGGAGCAATTCAACCTGGTGAATATATTTTGTTTCCCTGATAAACTGGTCATCCAGGTGCCAGTAAATTACTGCATCAGGATCGGTATGAACCGCTTCAAACACTACCCTTCCTTTCTCACCTTTCAAGCCACGGGGTATGAAAATTTTTACTGTTTCTCTTGGATATATGAGGTCCATCGTACGCTGACCTGCCATTTCACAACCTGGTTTAAAAGAAGGCAATCGTTTATAGTCGGCATGGTGCTTTTTGAAATACCATTCCTCAACCGGTGGCAGAACAAACCATCCTGTGTGTTTCATACTGTCGACCGGATAACAATTGCTGCTGACCTGGAACTGAAAATCGTTGGTTAAATGAACAAGCCTGTGGTAAGGACATACGGCAGACCGGATTCCGGTAACCGGAATTTTCACCGTATCGGGATCAGGGCAGTTTGGTCCGGCAAGGTATCCGCTCTGCCTGCACACAATCCCCGGAACCATTTCATCAAGCGGAGCCTTGAACCATGGCGCATCCTGAAGCAGTCCGAAGATATCAAACATCACAGGTGCGGCTGCTGCAATGCCGGTTAACCCGGGCCGGCCTTCACCGTCTGCATTGCCCATCCAAACACCCACTACGTATTTTGTAGATGTACCAATTGCCCAGCCATCGCGGTAACCAAAACTTGTACCGGTCTTCCATGCTATTTTTTTTGATGAATTAAAGTATTGCCACCCTGTTTCCGCTTCAGGCCGGTTTACTTCAATCATAGCCTGGTAAGCACACCATATTGAAGAAGAATTAAATATTTCAGGTTCTGCCAGTGCATCCTGTTTTGTATAAACTTCGTTTTTAATGTAACTGGCCGGGTGAAAATCGCCTGCATAATATTTTCCGGTTTCACCGTAATGGTTAAGAACCCTGCTTAAAGAGGCGTATATATTTGCCATTTCCTCAAGAGTTCCTTCTGCTCCGCCCAGGATTAGTGATAATCCATAATAGTCAGCCGGCTTCTTAATGGTTCTCATCCCAAGCTTTCTTAACAAATGATGAAAACGCTCCACTCCGAAAGTTTTCAGCATTTCAACAGCAGGTACATTGAGTGACCTGGAAAGTGCCCTTGAAGCGGTTACCGCTCCTTCAAACTGGCCGTCGAAATTCTGCGGCGAAAAACCTCCAAGGTTAATGGGGATATCCGAAACAAGGCTCTGTGGAAGCAGTTTTCCGTCGTCAATCATAGCGGCAAACAAAAGGGGCTTGAGAAGACTTCCTGTACTTCGTGCAGACGTGATTATGTCCACATCATTGGAATGTCCTTTTTCAAATGGATAATCGCAATTTCCCACATATGCCAGTATTTCACCGGTTTCAACTTCAATGACGATTGCTGCTGCATTATGGATTTCATTGTATTGTAATTGCCGGTGATGAATCTGCACTATATCGGTTACCTGCTGCTGGAGCTTTTCACTGATAGTCGTATTTGCCAAACTTCCGGGGGTAAGAGAATAAACACGGTTTAACAAATGTGGCGCTGATGAAGGCATTGCAAGGGGTTTCTCAGGAATATCTTCAGCAAGTGAAGATTGTAACGTTCCGCTATCGATCCACTTAAGTTTATAAAGCCGGTTTAATAGCCTGTCTCTTTTACTTTTTAAAACCAGCCTGTTTTTCCCGGGATTTACAAGCGAGGGAGAATTCGGTAATACAGCAAGTGTGGCAGCCTGTGCCCAGGTAAGGTCAGCGCCAGAAGTTCCGAAGTATCTCCATGCTGCCGCCTCCATTCCAACTACATTACCTCCGTAAGGCGCATAAGAGGTATACAACTGCAGTATTCCCGATTTGGATCTTCCCAATTCAAGTCGGGTTGCCATTATCATTTCAATTAATTTCTCTTTGACGGTCCTTGCTTTTCCGTTCCTGTATATCCGGATAACCTGCATTGTAAGAGTACTTCCTCCTCTTACAACGTGTCGTGCCCTGATATTCGCAATCAGGGCATGAAACAATGAAACAGGATTAATACCGGGATGATAATAAAAATAACGGTCCTCAAATGCCAATGTGGCTTTTTGTATTTTTTCCGGAACAGAATCGGCTGCGGGAAATCTCCATTGTCCGTCTTTGGCAACCCTGGCTCCCAGAAGTATACCATTCCGGTCATAAATCACAGTCGACAGCGGATCACTGAAACGGCAACGAGGCACTGTGATTAAATAAATGATAACTACTATCAAAGAGAGTATGAATCCCTTTTTATAGGACCAGTTTCTGAAAATCATTATCCGCCCGCCTTTTTGCATTTAAATCCTTTATCTGTAAGAAAGGTCAGGACTTTATTTCTGAAATCACCCTGGATAATGATTTCACCGTCTTTTACGGAACCTCCGGTCCCGCAATATCTTTTTAATTTTCCTGCTAATTCATCGAGATCATCTTCCTTTCCTGCGAATCCCTTTACCAGCGTGACCGTTTTACCGTTTCTTCCCTTTGATTCGAGCCATACATAAAGCATTTGCTGTGAAGGAGGAAGTGTTTCCTTTTCCTCTTTATGTGAATCATCCGGATACTTGAAGTTCGGGTCAGTCGAATACACGATACCATCCCGTTTTTTGGCAACCATTGTTTAAATAATTAATTTTTGTGTACTTTGCTCGTTCAAATTCAGTAATCTGTAAATTTGATGCTTTTGAAAAGTTTGCATTACGAATTTATGCAAAAGAGTCATATTTAATAAACCATAATTATGTCTAAATACAGGCGTGTTAACAATCTTCTCGGCTGGGTCGTTTTTCTGATTTCAGCGGTTGTTTATTTATTAACTATCGAGCCTACTGTCAGTCTGTGGGATTGCGGAGAATTCATCTCAACAGCCTATAAGCTCCAAATAGGGCATCCTCCAGGAGCCCCTTTGTTTATGATTGTTGCGCGTTTCTTTTCACTTTTTGCCAGTGATACTTCAAAGGTTGCCATGATGGTAAACGCATTTTCCGGTCTGGCAAGTGCTTTCACTATCATGTTCCTGTTCTGGACCATTACACATCTGGCTCTTAAACTGGTAAATTACCGGAATGCCTCGGAAGGAAATCCTGATCAGTTTTCATTGAAGGATCAGATCATTATCTTCGGGAGCGGCCTTGTAGGTTCGCTTGCCTACACCTTTTCCGACACCTTCTGGTTTTCAGCGGTTGAAGGGGAAGTATACGCCAGTTCTTCATTATTCACGGCACTTGTTTTCTGGGCTGTTCTTAAATGGGAGAATGAGGCAAATCAAAAATATGCGAACAGGTGGCTTATTTTAATAGCCTACCTTATGGGTCTTTCCATAGGTGTTCACCTTTTGAACCTTCTTGCAATTCCTGCCATAGTGATGGTTTATTATTTCAAAAAATATGATGTCACGGCATCCGGGGTAATCAAGGCATTGCTCATTTCGGTTGTTATTCTTGGCATAATGATGTATGGTTTGATTCCGGGACTTGTCTGGCTGGCCTCAAGGTTTGAACTGATTTTTGTGAACGGGTTCGGTATGCCTTACAATTCAGGCGTTCTTATTTATTTCATACTTCTCTTGGGCGGCATTTCGTATGGAATTTGGAAAAGTCACCTTAACAACCGTGCTCTTTTAAATTCAGCCTTGCTGATGCTGATGATGGTTATAATCGGTTATTCTTCTTTTGCTACTATTGTAATCCGGTCAATGGCTAACCCTCCGATGGATGAAAACAATCCGGACAATATTTTTTCGCTGCAGTACTACCTGAACCGCGAACAGTATGGTGACAGGCCATTGATTTACGGGCAATATTTTAATGCACAGCCCGAGGGGATCAAAGAAGGAAAACCTACCTATACACCCCTGGATGGAAAATATAAAATCACCAACCGTAAACTATCGTACCAGTACGATAAACGATTTACCGGCCTTTTCCCCAGAATGTGGAGCTCCGATAATGAACATGTCGATGTGTATATTGAATGGGCAGGGTTGAAGGAAAGTCACCTGTATGAACCCCGTCGTGATGCAGACGGAAATACGATCCGTGACAATAGCGGAAAAATTGTGTATGACCGGAATAATCCAAAAGATCCTCCGGGATTTGCCGCGAATATGAAATTCTTCTTCACTTATCAGCTTGGGCAAATGTATTTCAGGTATTTCATGTGGAATTTTGTCGGAAGACAAAATGATACCCAGGGTTTCGGAGATCCTCTGAATGGTAACTGGATAAGCGGGGTAAAACCGGTTGATGATGTGCTCATAGGAAAACAGGACAAACTTCCCGGTGATTTCAAAAATGCACCCTCACGTAATACCTATTACTTTTTACCCTTGCTTCTCGGACTTTTCGGGCTTATATTTCAGTTACAGCGTGATTCAAGGAATTTCTGGGTTGTTATGCTTCTTTTTATACTGACTGGTATCGCCATTGTGATCTACCTCAATCAGACACCCTCTCAGCCCCGTGAACGGGATTATGCTTACGCAGGGTCCTTTTATGCTTTTGCCATATGGATCGGACTCGGAGTATTGGCCTTGTATGAATCGTTGTCGGTAAAACTCCGTAAAAGCGGGATGGCGATATTGATCTCGATATTGTGTCTTGGTTTGGTGCCTGGTATTATGGCCAACCAGAACTGGGACGATCATGACCGTTCAGGTCGTTACACCACACGGGACATTGCAGCTGACTATCTCAACTCCTGTGCGCCGAATGCCATTCTGTTCACTAACGGAGATAACGACACCTTCCCGTTGTGGTATGCCCAGGAGGTTGAAGGGATCCGCACTGACGTGAGAGTTGTAAATCTGATGCTGCTGAATATGGACTGGCATATTGATCAGATACGCAGGAAAGCCTATGAATCAGAGCCTCTGCCTGTATCATTAAAGCCGGATCAGTATATAAACGGAACCCGTGACGTTGTTTTTGTACAGGACAGGCTAAACAAGCCGGCAGAACTTAAGGATATCATGTCATTTGTCGGCAGCGACCTTCCTGCAGCCAAAGTCGAAACGTCAAGCGGGAATAAATTCAATTTCATCCCCACTAAGAAATTTATTCTCCCGGTTGATACTTCTGTCGTTCTCAAAAATGGTACAGTTGCCCCTGAAGATCGCAGTCTTATAGTACCTTCAGTTGAATGGACCTACAGCAGGGGTACCATGGGAAAGAGTTCACTGATCGTAATGGATATTCTTGCGAATAATAACTGGGAAAGACCGATTTATTTTGCCTCTTTGGGTCATGAAGGAACTTTGGGACTTGAAAATTATATGCAACTTGAAGGATTTGCCTATCGCCTTGTTCCCATTTACACTCCGGCAATTAACCGGTACGAAGCAGGAAGGGTTGAAAGCAATATTCTGTATAAAAACCTGATGGAAAAATTCAGCTACGGCCGAATGAATGAGCCGGATGTATACCTTGATGATTTCCATGTGAGAACCATATCGGTTATCCGGTTAAGGACCCGTTTTCTTCAGCTAGCCAATGCCCTTATAAACAAGCGCGATACGGCAAGAGCAGTGCAGGTCCTTGACCGTTGCATGGAACTGACTCCTCATATCAAAGTGCCTTTTGATTACAATATTATACAGGTTGCCAGTGCCTACTATAAGTGCGGACAAAATGAAAAGGCCAATCAGCTGGTTGAAAAACTGGCTGCATTAAGTATTGAAAAGCTTGATTATTACCTGGACCAGGAACTGAAATTCATTGCTGCCGCCAATGATGAGGTGCTCTATAATTTCCAGATACTTCAGAACCTGATAAACGTAACAAAAACATATAAACTGGATGCCCTGGCTAAGAAGTACGAGGCCTCGGCTGATTCGCTTTACAATATATACACTTCAAAAACATCACAAGCTTCAAAGTAGCTTATTTTTTGCGGTTGAGCAGGTACGAAGAAAACAACCTGAGTTCTTTTATTCTTACCTGTTCAACCGATAATTTTTCAAGCTGTTCATTAGCTGAATCATACAGGTCGTTGATTCTCTTTATAACTATAGTCTCCAGGTCAAGAGAACTATAAACTGATTTCACCGCCCTTATTTTTTCGTCGGGTATGAAATTTTCCTTTTTCAGCCACCCGAGAAGGTATTCTCTTGTGTTTCCGGTTACTCGTTCAAGCGCTTCTGTAAGAAGGATTGTTTTTTTATTGGATACAATATCATGCCCGGTAGATTTTCCAAATATTTCCGTACTTGAAAAGACATCCAGCAGGTCATCCTGTAACTGGAAGGCAATTCCGATCTTCCGGCCGAATTCATAAAGTAAATCAGCGTCAGCAGCTGATGCACCACCGGTCAAAGCACCTATCTTGAACGAAGCAGCTAATAAAACCGCCGTTTTGAACTCAACCATTTCAAGGTATTCTTCGATGCTTATTTTTTCGTGACTTTCATAATCCATATCAAACTGCTGGCCTTCACAAACCTGCAAGGCCGTTTTATTGAAAACAGGCAGAATCTTTTCAAGATCTGAATTTCGGGCCTTTGAAAGCAGTTCATAGGCTTTAATAACCATGGCATCTCCTGAAAGCAGGGCAATATTGGGGCTCCATTTCATATAAACAGTGGGCTGATTACGCCGGACTTCCGATTTGTCCATTATATCATCATGAACCAGGGTGAAATTATGAAATACTTCAATTGCCATTGCAGGATAAACGGCATGTTCAATGCTGTCTGAAAATACGTTGCAGCCCATCAGTACAATAGAAGGCCTGATCCGTTTTGCTCCCAGGCATAACATGTACCGGACAGGATCATACAAATTTGACGGTAACTCCGGTAATTCTATTTCGTTTAAATGCCTGTTGATGATTTTCTGACAATCAGCTAAACTCAGCATGGATAATTTTAAGTTTTGTTTTCAAATATAGACAAATCTGCAACCGTGAGCCATTTTTATATTCACCAATTAATAACTAATTTTGCCCGCTGTAAAAGGCTGACAAGTAACTAATACTTTTATTCCATGAATCGGTTACGTACCTTCTTCTCTCTTTTTTGCCTTATTCTGATTTCATTTGAGATTCAAGCTCAGGGCTATGAAATAAAGGTTAAAATAAGCAATCTGCCTTCAAAACAGGTAATCCTTGGACATTACCTTAGCAAAACGATGTATCCTGATGATACGGTTAAACTGGATCAGAAAGGTTACGGAGTTCTCACCGGTAAAAAGAAACTTCCTGAAGGAATGTATCTTGTCTATCTCCCGGGTGGAAGTTACTTTGACCTGGTTGTCGGAAACGATCAGCAATTTTCGTTGGAATCCGATACAGCTGACTTTCTTCATACCTTGTCCTTTAAAGGAAGCGATGAAAACCAGATATTCCTCGATTTTCAGCATTATTTCGCTTCTCTCAGAAATAAGGCCGACAGTCTTACAATACGCATCAAAGCAGAGACCGATAATGTAATTAAAGATGAGCTCTCCTCTTCTCTGAAAAAGATTAACGATCTTCGTATAACCAAAATACAGCAAATTCAGAAGGAACATCCTGATTTGTTTATATCTGCCTTTTTAAGAGCCACACTTGACGTGAATGTTCCTGATCCCCCAAAAGATAAAAACGGTGTTGTTATTGATTCGAACTGGCAATACTATTATTACAGGGCACACTATTTCGATAATTTTGATTTTACCGATCCTCGTCTCCTGCGGACTCCATTTTACGAGGATAAGATCATGACGTATCTGAATAAGGTTCTTCCCCAGATTCCTGATACCCTGATTCCTGCTGTAGATTACTTTATTGACAAATCACGGTCCGATTCAGGTTTATTCCGTTTCATGCTGATAACTCTTTTTAATAACTACGGCAAAAGCAATATCATGGGTATGGATGCTGTACAGGTGCATATCGCAGATAAATATTATATAAAAGATTCGTGGTGGAGTGATGCCAAATTTATAGCAGATCTTAAAGAACGGACTGAAAAAGCAAAACCTCTGCTTATCGGGGCTGTTGCACCGGATGCAGAGCTTATGTCAGTTCCTCCCGACCATTTTAAAAGTGCAATTGCTGATACCGCTTTGCGCCGTTATCCTCATGTGGGTTCTAAAATCAACCTGCGGCAGGTGCAGGCCAAATATCTCGTTTTGATTTTCTGGGAAGCTGATTGCGGCCATTGCAAAGTTGCGGTTCCTGAATTGTATAAGATCTATGAAAATTCGTTGAAAAATATGGATGTAAAGGTCCTGGCCATCAGCACCTTGTTTGGTGAAGAGGGTAAGATGAAATGGGTTGATTTTGTAAACCAGCACCAGCTTTACGACTGGATTAATGCATGGAATCCATACTCGTATGATTTTAAAATGAAATATGATGTGCTGACAACTCCCCAGATTTACATTCTTGATGAAAATAAGAAGATTCTTGCCAAAAGAATCAGCCCCGATCAGGTTGAAGAGATCATTAAGTCACTAATTAAAAGCTAACAATATCAATGGATAAAAAAGTAAGCATTAAACTGATACTTGAAGATGGTAAGGAATTTTCAGGACATTCCTTTGGTTTTAATAAATCGGTTTCGGGTGAGGTTGTTTTTAACACGGCTATGACCGGTTATCCGGAAAGCCTGACAGATCCCTCATATAAAGGTCAGATTCTTACGCTTACATATCCTATCATCGGAAATTATGGAGTTCCGGGTAAAACAACTGAAGATTCAATGTACAAATTCTTCGAGTCCTATGCCTTGCATATTTCAGGATTAGTGATATCGGATTACACAGATGAATACAGTCATTGGAATGCCAATAAAAGCCTGGGCGACTGGTTAAGGGAATATGAAATTCCCGGTATATACGGAATTGATACCCGCGAACTGACAAAGGTTCTGAGGGAAGAAGGAACCATGCTGGGTAAAATTGTTGTCGATGACAATGATATTCCCCTTTATGATCCTAACCTGGTTAACCTGGTTGAACAGGTGAGTATCACTGAAAAAAAAGTCTTTGGTTCTGGAAAGTACAGGATTCTTCTTATTGACTGCGGCGTAAAGTATAATATTATCCGTAATCTTCTTCAACGTGATACTACAGTTATCCTGGTGCCTTGGAACCATGATATAGAATCGGAAGAATATGATGGTCTGTTCATTTCAAATGGTCCGGGTGATCCGAAACAATGTGGAATAACCATTTCAAACCTGGCCAAAGCGCTTAAAAAAAATGTGCCCATTTATGGCATCTGTCTTGGCAACCAGCTTCTGGCACTTGCTGCGGGTGCCAATACATACAAACTTAAATACGGTCACAGAAGCCATAATCAGCCGGTTTTGTTAACCGACTCAAATAAAGCTTATATAACATCTCAGAATCATGGCTTTGCCATTGACAATTCAACATTGCCGGATGAATGGGAACCCCTTTTCCTTAATCTGAACGATCAGACCAATGAAGGGATGAGGCATAAAACAAAGCCCTTTTTCTCAACTCAGTTCCATCCGGAAGCATCAAGCGGTCCGAAGGATACTGAGTTTTTGTTTGATCAGTTTATTGAGCTGGTAGCCCGGTTTAAACAGTAATCAATTTCCCGGTTCAGTCACTTCAACCCACTCCCCTTTTGTAAGGGCAGATACACTGTTGTCGTACATAGCCTCACAATATGCACCTGACAGGTAATACTTACCCAGGTAGGATGCATTGAGTTGTACGATGAAAACCCTTGACTGGCCTTTTGCTAAATCAAAATAGGTATAGATACGGTCATCACGGATATCCTGGTAAGTCGGGTTTTCGTTTGTATTAGCCAGTTCATTATTCCATAGCCGGTTATTGCTTATTTCCCAGCCCGGAGGGAAAATCTGGGTTAAGGCAAGATTTCGGTAATCATAAGCAGTTGGGTTATAAATAGTAACCTTTGCCATAAAATCAGTTCCCTGTGATATTTTCGATACATCGATGGCATCACCGTCACGGGTAAAATACTGAACGCCCAGTTTCAGGTTACTTTCAAAAGCAGTTTCGTTTCCTGCTTCAGGAATACCCTCCATGATAACCCTTACAAAAATTGTCCCTTTTCCATGGTTGGTAAATGAAACTGATCCGTTTTGCTGCGATTGACTGATTTTATAAGCAACTGTGGAAACCGGCTTGTCACTTTGAACATTCAATTGTTTTCCTCCCGAAGAATAAGAAAAGGACACTCCCGTTGAAGTACTGCCAACAGTAGCAAATCTTGAAGCCGCCATAAGGCAATAGGCTGTACTTTGTGTGCTCATCCATTCCGAAGAGGACAGGGCTTCCGAAATTTTCTTCATGAGTCCCGCAGCCTTTGTATGGTCTTTCAGAATAACCATCGTTTCAAGAAACATCGCCCAGTCGCGTTCACGTGAACCATAACTTGAATAAAAGCCTCTATATGGTTCTATATCTGTAGTCTCTCTTGAAATTAATTCAGACGCGATGGCAGTTTGACCGCTGAGCGCATAGGCTGCAGCCAAACGGAATTTTGCCTGAAGACTTATTGTTTTAATTTCCTTCAGCCTGTTCATTGCGCTCATATCCGCCTCACCTGCCAATGCAAGAGTATAAAGCCTGTAAGCCTGTTCCAGGTCACTTTGATAATAATTATTTCCCGGAAGATCTCCTTTCCACTGTCTTGCCAGTTGTTTTTGCGACTTAAGCCAGGCCGTTTTCATTCCAGCCGGTAAAGAATAGCCTTTCTTTTCAGCCTCAAGCAGGAAATTTCCGGCATATGAACTTGCCCATGCACTAAAATCCGTGCTTCCCGGCCAGTAAGAGAATCCTCCGCCGGACTGCTGAAATGCAAGTAATCTTTTTATACCTGCTTTTATATTACCATCTATAGCAGACTTAGTAGCCTCGTCCAGAGTCATTAAATCAGAAAGGTATAATTGCGGAAAAACAGAAGATGTCGTCTGTTCCACACATCCATGAGGATACTGGATCAGGTATTTAAGCCTGCGGTTAAGATCCATGGGGGGTATGGATGATACCTCCAGAGTGACTTTGTTTGTGCCCGGCATACCCGGTAAGGTGTAAGCGACGGGAGCAGTTGCCGCCGGGGCTACAGTTCCTGCGGCAAAAGTTGTTACTGAAGGATTCGCATTACGAACATCTAATTCTAAATCATAACCTGATGTATTTTTGCCACTTGTTGCATTTATCTGAACTTTTCCTATACCTGTGGCTTTAGCTATTTGCAGTGTAAATACAACGATTTTTTCTCCGGGTTTGTCAAAATGCACTGTTTGCGTTTTGTCGTCTATCGGAATTATAAGATTATTAACTTTCAGGTTTACCGAAACATCCTTTATATTCTTATCCATTGCAAACACAGTTACCGGCAGTTTCACTGTTTCACCCGGTCCCAGCACCCTTGGCAGAGTTCCTAAAACCATCAGAGGCTTTTTAACGGGTACCGTTTTTTCAGCGAAACCATAGGCTCCTTCCTGTCCGGCTACAACCATTACCCGCACCGATCCGATATAATTGGGAAGCGCCACCTTATGATTATTCGTTTTTCCGGCTTTTAGTTCGAATGGCCCCATGAATCTGACAACAGGTTTGAACCGGTTTGCTTTTTCTCCTGCCTGGGGATTGGCTTTATCTTCATCTCCCCCGATTCCGAGAACGCTTTCGAGTTTTCCCCCGTAAGCACCGATAACCATATCATATAAATCCCATGTTTTAACACCCAGTGCTTCCCGCGCATAAAACTCATTCCATGGATCAGGTGTTTTAAACCGGGTCAGGTCAAGCAATCCGTCCTCGACAATTGCGAGTGTATAAGTCATTGGATGATTTCTCTTTTCTCCCACCTGTATGTTGTAAGCGTTTAAGGGTTCCATGGTTTCCGGCATTTTAATTACCGGTTCCAGTTTGGTTTCGTCATCTTCAACAAATAGGGGTAATACACCGTAAAGCCTCATTGGCATATCATTTTGTGAACTTGCGTGGGGCTGAACCAGGCTGACATGAATATACACATTAGGTGTCATGTCTTTGGTAACTGTGAATTTATGCCGGATTTCCTTTGAATCCACAGGAAGCCATTGGTACGAAAGTATCCTTGAACCCGATTCAATGCAGATGAGTGCATTGCCGCTGCCTCCGGCGGGTATGATCACTTCCGCAGTTTCGCCTACTTTGTATTTTTGCTTATCCGTATTAAATGTAAGCATGCTTGCGGCTTCGGCGTTTTCTCTCAAAGGACGTCCTGCCCAGCCGGGCCAATCGAGATATATAATTTTTCCTGCTGAGTGTCCGCTTTCCGGATCCACCACGCGAACATAGAACCGACCCCACTCAGGATGATTCACCCTGAAAGAAAATCTTCCTTTGCCATTTACAACAGAAAAATTCCTTGAAACAATCGGACTGTTATAGGTATTCCCAATAAAATCGGCCAGATCGTTATCCGACGACTCCCACCAGTTCCGCCAATCCAGTTTATATACGTAAGCTTCAAGATTAGTTCGTGAGACCGGCTGTCCGTTATCATTTATCAGCACCACGTCAACCCAGTGTGTCGTGTCGGTGAGCAACATACCTCTTTTGTCTCCCTGCGGCGTTTTAATACCTATATAAGCTTCATAGGGTGAATAGGGCATTGTAAAGTGATCAATACTGAAATCACCGCTTTTCTCAAAAACACGTGTAGTGAAATTAGCATTCAGTAAACCGGGTGCTTCACCTTCAACAGAAAAATGTCCCGGTATGGTTGCTTTTCCCTCGGCATCAATTGAGCCATCAAAGACAGTTTGCTCCTCTGACGAGAAGTTCCGTGACGGATCGGTAAACTGGTAGGCATCATATTTTGCAAAAGTTGTGCTGGCATTTGTCAATGTAACGGAAACGGTGGTTTTCAAATTCTGTGCTACTGCACCATGTAACCATAAAACACTAAGAGTACCTTTAACATCAGGCTTTGAGAAGGATAGTTTATCCGTATCAAACTGCAGGTTAATTTTTAACCGGTTTGGTTTAATGGTTTCAATTTTCAGGTTCTTATTGAACTCCGTACCGCCAATCTTCACTGTCAGATTATAATTCCCTGTCAATGCATCTGCTGTTGTGGGTACCTGCCATGTATAAAAGCCGTTTACACCGGTAGTTCGTGTGGCCCGTGCATACAGCTGTCCTTTAGGATTGCTGATTTCAAAAATTACAGGATGGTTCGGAGGCAACGTTTTCTGCTTGTCTTCCAGGATGCATGTAAGAAATAACGTATCACCCGGACGCCATACTCCCCGTTCACCAAAAAGAAAAGCTTTAAGACCTTTAGGAATAGTTTTCCCGGACACATCAAAAGCTCCGAGTGAAAGAGAAGAACCATCATCTACACGAAGGTATCCACGCTGATTGTCTTTTTTGGCGATAACCAGGTAGGGTTTTTCCTTAAACGGAATTATAACAAAGCCATCCTTATCTGTTGTTCCGGTGCCAATAACCTGTTGCTGGTAATCAAGCACGGTTATGTTTACATCGCTGATAGGAGATGAAGAAACCAGGTTTGTAACCGCACAGAATAGATTATGGTCAGTGCCAGTTTTAACAATAATTCCCAGGTCAGACGCCAGGATATTTCTTGCTACGGTTTTGCCAAAAGAATAGTATGACTGCTTACAGGGATCATTTCTTTCCTCATAGTCATAATCCTCATAATCATAATATTCATCATAGTTTTCCTCATATGAATCCCAGTATGAAAGTTCTGCTTCAGGCCCGTAATCTTCCTCTTCTTCATTTGTGGCAGTTTGATCTTCCTGCTCAGCTCCCTCGCAAGGATACAGGGAATAAGCTTTTTTGAAAGATATTTCAACGCGATAGATGGCGCCCTGATCCGGCTCTACCAATTTTGCAAGATCGATAAAAAACCGGTTCCATTTTCCCAGGTTGACCGGGGTGTTGCTTAGGACAACCTTCTCTTTATGGACTAACCTACCGGCACGTTTAAGTTCATATTGACCATCAAGCTTATTTACCTGCAGGAACTGGCCTATATTATTTTCAAAAATCTTGATGATTTTAACATCAACAGCAGACAGGTTAACGGCTTCAAACGGGAATATCATTCCCTTTGATGAAGGCAGAATGACTCCTTTTCCGGTAATTCTGATGGCTGGTTTAGCAACTTCAAACGTCAGGTCGCCGGTAAAAGACTCCTTCAGGGGATATCCCAGGATATTTACAAGGCCTTCACTGATAGTGATTTTTGTGTCTCCGCTGACACGGGAAACCGGGTAGGCTCTCAGAATATTGCCGGTAACCGAATATTCAAGAGATGTTCCGTTTTCAAGAAAAACAAGACCCTGGAAATTCTGATTTTTCTTAATCGGATCGCTGAACATGATCTCAATATATTGCTCAGGCTGCTGGATTACTTTAACATCCATTACTTTATAATCGCCCAGGGCGGGTATTTCAATCTCAAGCTGTCCTTTAAGATCTTTAAAATCACCTGATGCATCCCAGCTGATGATTACCGATCCCTTATTTTCCGTCCTCCTGACACTGTCAACTGAAAAAATGAAAGATCTGCGATCATCGGATTGTTCCCACTTTAAATTGAGTTTTTGTTTATCCTGCTTTACAGTAAAATATTTTATAATATTCTCTTTATCTATAACATCAGCGGTATTAACTATACCTTTAATCCGGTTCCAGACCAGGTCGTTTTCGTTCATTGTCTGATACCCTTCTTCGGAAACTGTCCAATCTTGCTTAACTACCGTAAATGAAAATGTGAATGTTTTAAGTTTTCTTTCAACCTTCACAAGGCTTCCAAGATCAAACCGGGCTTCATATTTTGTTCCGGATATCAGCTTTTCTGAAGGCCTGAATTCGAGAGTTCTTTTATCCACCCAGACAACCTGGCCCTTTATACCAGGGCTAAATTTAAATAAATCATTGTCTGCCGGAGAGTTTGCCTCGCCTGCATGAACATTGTCTTCGGCCAGTACGACGCGAACAACTGATTCACATGAAATTGTGCCTGAAGTAAAAGCACTGATTTTTTCAGTGAAAGCAGGATTAAATCCTTTTTCCGCTTTTTTACATTGTGACAGGGACAAAACAATAATGCTCAGCAAAATAATTTTGCTGAAATTGAAAAGAGCATTCAGCATTTTCATAAGACAGGTTTATGGTTTGAAAAATCTCGAATTAACAAGCAATTAATGGTTTACAGCCACCATCCTGTACAATTTGTCGGCTCGCCTTGCTTTGCGCTTAACCTGTAAAGAAAATTTCTCTCCTGCCTTAGCTTCACTGATCGTTCCGTTATCCCCCCTGATTTCCCCTACATCCTGTTCTATAACACCTGTAGTTGGTCCTGTAATAAATATACTGTCCCCTGTTTTTATTGTACCTGATTCACAAAGAAATTCGGCCACCCCGATTTTCGGGAAATAATTCACGCACTTGGCAGTGTACACTTTTTTTGATGTAGCCCTTGAGCCATAAACATGGCTCCAGGAACCCAATCGTTGCCCCAGGTAATAACCATCCCAGAAGCCACGGTTAAAGACTCCTGAAAGTCGTTCCTGCCATACAGCTATTTTTTCTTCTGAATAGGTATTGTCAATTATACTGTTTATAGCCTGATTATAACATTCCGTAACTATTTTTACATATTCTGGAGAGCGCGCACGACCTTCGATTTTAAGTACTTTCACTCCTGCATCAAGTATTTTGTTAATGAAATGGATTGTGCAGAGGTCTTTGGGGGACATGATATACTCATTGTCGATTTCCATTTCAAAGCCGGTTTCCATATCACTAACCCTGTAACTTCTTCTGCAATCCTGCAGGCACTCACCACGGTTGGCAGAATGATTATGATTGTGAAGGCTCAGGTAACATTTGCCAGAAATCGCCATACATAAAGCACCGTGTGCAAACATTTCCAGCCGTATAGGGTTACCTGAGGGACCGGTAATATTATCAATCTGAATCTGTTCTGAAATGGCTTTTACCTGTTCAAGGTTAAGTTCTCTTGCCAGTACGGCAACATCAGCAAAATGTGAATAAAACTGAAGTGATTCGATATTGCTGATGTTAACCTGGGTGGAAAGGTGAACTTCCATTCCTTTTTTAAATGCATAGTTAATGGCAGCCTGGTCCGCGGCAATGATCGCGCTTACCCCGTTATCATATGCCTGGTCCACCATTATTTTCATTTCCTCAAGATCGCGGTCATAAAAAACGATATTCAGTGTCAGGTATGCCTTCTTTCCGAATGCATGGCATATGCGCATAATCTTTTTAAGGTCATCTGCAGTAAAATTGATTGAGGATCTTGCCCTCATATTCAGCTTACCCAGACCGAAATACACTGAATCTGCACCTGATTCAATAGCGGCCGTAAGC
This sequence comes from Bacteroidales bacterium, assembly GCA_035299085.1. Lineage (NCBI taxonomy): Bacteria > Pseudomonadati > Bacteroidota > Bacteroidia > Bacteroidales > Bacteroidales bacterium. The sequence goes on from DATGXG010000036.1 coordinate 64,154, forward strand.
GATTCAAATGAACCAACCGGGACCATCAGGTCAATCTCTTTTCTTGTTAAATTACCTGTCAACTTTAAAATTTTTAACCTTACTTGAAGAACTCTTTTATCGCTCCCCAGTAGTAATCATTCCACCCTTCAAGAAAATCGTCGAACTCTTCATCTGGTACATTCGTGTGCTCAAGAAGAACTCTTGTACCTTCCTTATGAGCTTTCAAATCAATTGTCACAAGGGATTGTTCGGGACTGTCACCAAAATACCATTCCTGCACCAATTGCTGGTTTTCAACAATTTTCAGATTCCGTCCGGCTATGTCTCCGTCAAAAATGGAAAATTCAGTTCCTTCCTTTGCTTCCATCTGTGCCGGGTAACCGCTCCATAATTCAATTGTAAACGGATTAGTGATAGCTGCAAACACTTCTTCAGGCGAAGCATTAACTAAATAATGTTGTCTGATTGTCTTCATAAACTAAAAAAACACAGTTATATAATTGATTTAATGCGGATAATAGCTTATGTAATTATTGTGTATAACACCGGGTTTAACTTCACATTAATAATCGCAATTATATAATAAAATTACAAATCTCTTGATTATTTTAGCTATTGCGATAATTAAATTTTCGGATATTCAGTGAAAACAGGGCTTGTAATAAAATCAACCGGCAGCTGGTATACGGTGAAAACGGATATCGGATACATGAAATGTAAGCTGAAAGGTTCATTCCGGGCCAAAAATATGAAAAATACAAATCCTGTCGCAGTTGGTGACCATGTAATAGTTGATGAAAGCGACAGGCATACTGCTGTAATAAGCGAAATTAAACCCAGGAAAAACTATATTATCAGGAAGTCGACCAACCTTTCAAGGGAAACGCAGATTATAGCCGCCAATCTCGACCAGTTAATGCTGATGTTTACCCTTGATTTTCCTGAAACTCCGCTTGAATTCGTTGACCGGTTTCTTGTGGCTGCTGAGGCATATCATATTCCCGCGGTTCTTCTGATAAATAAAATTGATCTGTATGACGAAGAAAAGCAAAACAGGCTTTCTCAGGTAAGGAAAATCTATGAATACGCCGGTTACAGAGTTATCGCAATGTCAGTCACAGAGCAGATTAATATTCAGGAAACATCACTTTTGTTGAAAGAAAAAGTAAGCCTTCTTTCAGGTAATTCAGGAATAGGGAAAACAAGCCTGATTAATCTGCTGGTTCCTGGCCTCAGCCTGAAAACCAATGACATTTCATGGTATCACCAGGCAGGCAAGCATACAACAACCTATCCTGAAATGATTGAAATATGGCCTGAATCTTATCTTATTGATACGCCAGGCCTTCGGGGATTCGGAATAACGGACCTTGACCGTAATGAAATCGGTTTATATTTCACCGATATTTTCCGATTATCACGCAACTGCCAGTTCTATAACTGCACGCACATTCATGAACCTAACTGCGCAGTCCTGGAAGCCCTGGAGAAAGGAATTCTTAATGAATCAAGATACAGAAGCTATTTTAATATTTTCAACGACACGGATGAAAAATACAGGTTAGGGTAATGGTGTTTAAAGAATTTTCTATTTGGCTGATGTAACATCAGGAATATTTCATACTTTGATTGACTTATTTTCACACCCGGATGATGAAAAAGTACACCCTCTATTTCATTATTACAACGCTGGTAATCATCTTGTTAAATATATACTTCAGTCTTACGATATATTTTAACCAGATTTCATTCCAGCGGAGTATCTTATTAGGACAATCTGCAGCCAGTACGGCGGAAATTGACAAAGCCCTGATGAAATTCGACAATGAAGTCAACGCTTTATTATTTTCCAATGTCATTTTAAGTGTCAATATGACAAGTGATGACATTAACCAGGACGGGATCAGAAGCCTTGAAATGTTGTTTTCAAATAATAACGGACTGATAAGGGAAATCCATATATACGACAGGAACAACAATGTATTGAATCTTACATACAACAAGCGGAATAAGTTACTGATCGACCCCTATGTTACTCAGCATACCTTCGATCTGGCTGAAAAGGAATCCATTAAGCGTGCCGGTAATTATTACGAAAGAAAATTTCCCGTTTTCAAAGGCAATGAACTGGTTTCGAACATTGTTTTTGAATTGGATCTTTCCAGCTTTTTTGCATCGGAACTGAATAAGAATTTCCATGATAATGCCTTTTCACAATGGGTTGTCAACAGTGATGGCAAAATAATTTTCAGCAATACCGACAGCAGCTTTAGCCTGACAGACAGTCTTTTGTTAAAAGATCAGGCCCTGCGACAGGAATCAGGATTTCTGAAGCACAAGATGATCTTTCGTGGTAAAAAGGAATCATTTTACTCCGCTTACAGTCCGGTAACCCTGCTTAATGATAAATTCTGTGTTGTTTATTCAATGCGGAAATCGTTTGTTTTTGACCTTGTTTTAAACAAAGTAATCATTGCCGGTGTTTTCAGTACCCTTATCATGATTCTTTTTCTTCTCATTTTAATGGGGAAACTGGGAAGAAATCTTTCATTAAAGCAAAAATCGGATAACGAGCTGGCCGGTTTGCAGTCGATATTTGACAATCTGCCTGTAGGAATTATGGTTCTCGACCAGGATCACCAGGTAAAAATAATCAATCAGACAGCCCGTGAAATGTTGCTTCTGAACAAGGAAGATTCAATTCAGGGAAAAAACCTGACAGACCGGTTTATGCTTTCAAGAGATTATTACGATGCATCTGAAGACACATCATTTGACAGCAGCCAGTTTGTTTTATACAGGCACGAAGGTGAAGAAGTAGCTGTTTATAAAAAAGATCTTCCTTTTGTTGTGAATAATGAAGAGCATATATTAAGTGCTTTCGTTGATGTGACTCCGATTGAAAAGGCCAGAAAATATGAAGCTGCTTCAAATACGGCTAAATCTGAATTCCTGGCGAAAATGAGCCATGAGATAAGAACTCCCATGAACGGAATAATTGGCATGACTGAAGCGCTTGACCAGGAAAATCTTACTCAGAATCAAAAGGAATATGTACAGATTGTTAAGCGGTCTGCAGATGTATTGCTAACTCTTATTGATGATATCCTCGATTTTTCAAAGATAGAAGCAGGCAAAATGCAGCTTGAGGAAATACCCTTTAAACTTCGCGAGGAAGTCAAATTGTCCGTTGACCTGTTCAAACCTATTATCGAGGAAAAAAAGCTCGGATTTTCGCTTAAAATCAATCCCGAAGTACCCGAAAATATTATCGGGGATCCCTTCCGGTTACGCCAGGTTTTATCGAACCTCATAAGCAATGCGGTAAAGTTTACCCATGAAGGTGAAATAGCTGTAGGTATTGAACTTGAAGAAGAATATAATAACAATATCACTCTCCTGTTTTATGTGGATGATACAGGAGTTGGAATAGCAAGGAATAAAATTGAAACCATTTTCAATTCATTTACACAGGCTGAAGAATCCACCTCCCGTAAATACGGAGGATCAGGATTGGGAACTACAATTGCCAAGCAGCTTGTCACTCTTATGCATGGTGAAATCTGGGTTCAGAGTCCTTCGCCGATTTCGACAAATCAGGTGTATCCCGGTTCACGCTTCAGTTTTACAATTGAAGTTTACTCCAATGAGAAGTTGTTAAAGCCCTTGCATCATGAGAAAATTCTTTCATTTTCAGAAATACATGCACTTATCATTGGAGCTCAGGGCAATCAACAATTCCTTAAGATGCTCGATTTTGAAAAGATAGGTTATGATGTAATTGAATACAGACCTGAAACGGCTTCATCGCTTGAGGAGACGCTGCGAATAAATGCCCCCGGTTATCATATGCTTATCATTCTGGATGAACCCGGAATGAGCGGTTTATCCGTTGCCAAATATCTTAAGGATTCGAAGCTGGCGGATCAGTTTGTTATTATTCTTTTCAGTAAGAATCACAAAGTGGATAATTTCATTCAATCGCGCCGTTTTGGTGTTGATTACTACTTTTTTGAACCTTTAGAACAGAATGATTTCCTTAAGAGCCTGACGGAATCATTTCCGTATGCAAAAAGCTTACAGCGTGATTCCGTGAGGAAAGTAAAGTCAGTTTTAAATATACTGGTGGCTGAAGACAACGAAATCAACATCCGGGTTGCACAAACGATATTCAGCAATTTAGGATACACGATTGACGTGGCAAAAAACGGGTCAGAGGCAGCAGAAAAGGTGAAAACACAAAACTACGATATTATTTTCATGGATCTGGTTATGCCTGAAAAAGATGGAATCCAGGCCACTGTTGAAATAAGGGGCCTTGGTTACCAGATGCCTATTGTGGCCATGACTGCTACGGCGAATTCGAAAAGTAAGTCGAAAGCCATTTCATCCGGGATGAACGATTATATAGTTAAACCGGTCAGAACCGAGGTTATCCGGAACCTTCTGATAAAATGGTTTGCTTAAACAGGAATTGTATTTTTTAAATCAAACATCTGATATTTGACTGCTGATCAATGGGCTTCCAGCCAGTTGTTTCCGATACCGATGTCGACAACCAGCGGAACGCTCAGACTCATCACGTTTTCCATCTCAAAGGTCACAATATCCTTAATCTTATCGATTTCGGTTGTATCCACATCAAGTATTAATTCGTCATGTACCTGTAATACAAGATAGGATCTGCAGTCATGCCTTAACCGTTTCTGAAGGTTAACCATGGCAAGTTTTATAATATCAGCTGCAGAACCCTGGATTGGCGCATTAATAGCATTTCGTTCAGCAAAACCTCTTACAACAGCGTTTGCAGAGTGGATATCAGGAAGGAATCTCCGCCTGCCCATAATGGTTTCAACATATCCTTTTTCCTGGGCTTTCCTGATTGCGTTTTCCATATACAACTTAACTTTGGGAAACGAGCTGAAATAGCCCTGGATTAAAGCGCTTGCTTCAGAACGGCTGATATTGAGTCGCTGAGACAAGCCGAAAGCTGAAATGCCGTAAATAATTCCAAAATTCGCTGTTTTAGCCTTGCTCCGCATTGAAGACGTCACTTCCTCTTCCGGTACTCTGAAGATTTTTGCAGCAGTTGAAACATGTATATCCGCATTATGGGCAAATGCATCAATCATATTTTCATCCTGGCTCAGATGGGCCATAAGACGCAGTTCAATCTGTGAATAGTCAGCAGATAGAAGAACGTTATTGCTGCTGCAGGGAATAAAGGCTTTGCGGATCTCTTTCCCTCTTTCATCACGGATGGGAATATTCTGTAGATTCGGATTCCTTGAGCTTAATCTTCCTGTGCTTACCCAGGCCTGATCAAAGGAGGTATGGATCTTAACTGTCTTTTTATCAATAAGTTTCGGAAGCGCATCAACATATGTACTGAGCAGCTTTTGTAGCGCTCTGTAATCCAATATCTTGGTAACTATGGGATGTTTATCGGCCAGTTTGGCCAAAACTTCTTCGCCCGTTGAATATTGTTTTGTTTTTGTTTTTTGAGTGCCCTCTGCGATCTGAAGTTTTTCAAACAAGATTTCCCCTAATTGCCGTGGAGAATTAAGATTGAATTTTCCACCCGCCAGGGAATAGATGGCATTTTCAATTTCATCAATATCTGTTTTCAATATGGCAGAATAGGCGCTAAGATTTTCCTGGCTTATTTTAAAACCGGCATTTTCCATTTCTGCTAAAACCCTGATCAGAGGCATTTCAATTTTATATGCCAGGTCAGATAGTTTTTGCCTCTCTATTTCATTCTTAAGAATCGGGTAAAGCTGCCAGGTGATATCAGCATCCTCACATGCATATTCCTTAATGGTTTCAATGGCTACATCACGCATGTTTTTTTGTGAAGGGCCCTTTTTGCCGATAAGATCTTCGATAGGTACCATTTTATACCCTAAATGAATTTCGGCCAGGTACTCCAGGCTATGACGCAAATCAGGCTGAATAAGGTAATGTGCTATCATGGTATCAAATACCTCACCCTCTACATTAACCTGGTAGTTCAAAAGAATCTGAATATCATATTTGATATTTTGGCCGATTTTTCTGATGCCCTTGTTTTCAAAAACATCTTTGAATTTCCATACAAGCCGGTTCGCCTCATGGGTATCAGCAGGCACAGGGATATAATAGGCCTCAAAATTTCTGAAACAAAAAGACATGCCGACTAATTCTGCTTCCCTGCAATTGATTCCGGTTGTTTCAGTATCAAAACAAAACTCAGTAAGGCCTGATAACCGGACAATAAAATTATCGATATCTGTTTCAGTTTGCAAAACATGATATTGATGTGCAACTGTAAGTATTGACTTAAGATTATGCTGAGGCGGAGCGGTTACTTCCTGTGTGGCAAGTTCAAAAAGAGTTCCCTGCGCCGGGGCCTGCTCATTTTTAAAAACCCTTGTTGTTAAGGTTCTGAATTCTAAGAATTGAAACAATTCTCTGAGTTTATGCTCGTTTTTTGCTTTTAGTCTGAGACTTTGGAGTTCAACGTTCACTGGCACGTGTGTATGAATCGTTACCAGCTTATGCGACAAAAGAACTAGTTCCCTGTTCTCTTCAAGGCTTTGACGCTGCTTGGGTTTAAGTTCAGAAACATGATCAAGAAGGTTCTCCAGCGAATTATATTGCCGGATCAGGTCTCTTGCTGTTTTTTCTCCTATTCCTGGAGCTCCCGGCACATTATCCGAAGAATCTCCCCATAATGCGAGAATATCAATGACCTTGCAGGGATCATCGACTCCAAAAAATTCATTAACCTGTTCTATTCCAAGTGTTTCATATTCCCCACCCGATCTTCCCGGCTTAAGCATTTTTATACGGTCAGTGACAAGTTGCATAAAATCTTTATCAGGGGTAACCATATAAGTCATAAAACCTTCAAGTTCAGCTGTTTTAGCAAGAGTTCCGATTACATCATCAGCCTCGTATCCGGGTATTTCAATTACAGGTATGTTGAACCCTTCAAGAACCTGCTTGATAAAAGGCACCGATTTTTTGATCTCCTCGGGTGTCGACATGCGGTTAGCCTTATACTGGTCATATAGCTCATTTCTGAATGTAGGATCAGGAGGATCAAATACAACAGCAGCGTAATCAGGCTTTTCGCGGTTAAAAATATCTAATATGGTGGTTGTGAATCCGTAAATTGCAGAGGTATTAAGTCCTTTTGAATTAATCATCGGTCGATTAACGAAGGCATAATATGATCGGAATATTAACGCATAGGCGTCAAACAGGAATAAACGGGGTTTAGTTTCCATAGCTTATATTTAAAAACCGGTCGACTATTTCGCCACCGGCTTTTTATTACCGTAAAGATTAACAAGCACATTTATTGATACACTCAAGAATATTGCTCAAATGATCGTTCTTGATGTAGTAATAGGTATTTTTTCCTTCGCGCTTTGATCCAAGAACACCTTTGTCTTTGAGTATACCTAAATGATGGGAAGTAGTAGATTGTTCGATTTTAAGATATTCATGTATTTCAGTAACATTTACTTGTTTACCCCCGTCAAGATATTGTAGAATGGCAATTCGCATTGGATGCGCGATAGCTTTAAGAAAATTGGCAGCCTTTTCAAGTTGCTCTACAGTAAGGCCTTCGAATTTCATTTTCTTGTAATTTGTTATGTAAATAGTAAAACATGCAAATATATACAAATATCTGCCGTATTAGTTGAGCCGTATAAAAATCAACAACGTAGGGTCAGCACCGCCTTGTAAACAGCATATTCTAAAACACTACAATATAATTGTTAACTTTGAGACAAAAATTATTGAGCATGCCTTCTTCATTTGATCAAATTAAGCAGCATATATCAACAGAATTAAAAACGTTTGACAGTTATTTTAATAACGTTATGAAAACTGACATTCCCCTGCTTAACCTGGTCATGAGATACATATTAAGAAAAAAAGGTAAGCAGATGCGTCCGGTATTGGTTTTCTTGTCGGCAAAACTTCATGGAACTCCCGGGGATGCAACCTATACTGCTGCAGCCTTAATCGAAATCCTCCACACCGCGACCCTGATTCATGATGATGTGGTGGATGAATCCAATGAGAGAAGAGGTTTCTTTTCGATAAATGCTCTATGGAGATCCAAAATAGCAGTGCTTGTCGGTGACTATCTTCTTGCCAAAGGATTGCTTCTGGCTGTTGGCAACAAGCAATACGAAATTCTTGATCTTGTTTCTAATGCCGTGAAAGAAATGAGTGAAGGCGAATTAATGCAGATACGGAATACCCGTAAGTTGAAAATATCGGAAAGCAGCTATTTTGAAATTATCAGGAAAAAGACTGCCACTCTCATATCTGTTTGTAGCTCCTGTGGGGCGAAATCAGTAGGTGCTGATGCTGAAACTGTTAAAAACATGAATGATTTCGGCGAAATGTTAGGTATTGCTTTTCAAATAAAGGATGACTTGCTTGATTATCAGGTCAATAACCTAACCGGAAAGCCTGCAGGCAATGATATTCAGGAGAAAAAACTCACCCTTCCTTTGATTCATGCCCTGAATCAAGCTTCTCATTCAGAACGGGACCATATTTTGCATATTATGAATAGTTCATCAAAAAGTAAATCTAAGTTTAATGAGGTTCTTACTTTTATAAATAATCACCAGGGCATCTCTTATGCTGAAAATAAAATGAAAGAATTTGCCGCACTCGCCAAAGAAAAACTCTCTGTATATGGAACTGAGTCAAGCAGGCAGGACTTAAATGAATTCATCGATTATGCAATTCTTAGAAATAAGTAAAAGCTAGTTTGCCTGGTTGAAGAATTTTATTAAAGCAGCTGCCTCCCTTTTACCGATAAGTTTTATAAGTTCCGGCTCACTTAATAATTTCAGTTTACTTATATCGCTTTCTAATTTTAGTATTTTATTCCTCATCTTTTCGCCGATCCCCGGGATTGTGTCAAATACTGATTCGAGTTGTGAATTGCTCCTCTTAAGCCTGTGAAATGTAATACCGAAACGGTGTGCTTCATCCCTGATTCTTTGAATGAGGCGTAATGTAGATGAGTTTTTGTTAATATACAACGGTATCGGATCTTCAGGAACATAAATTTCTTCAAGCTTTTTTGCTATGCCTATTACAGATACCTTACCGTATAAGCCAATTTCTTTAAGGCTTTTCGTCGCAGCACTTAACTGTCCTTTACCTCCATCAATAATAATAAGATCCGGAATTTCTCCCTGTTCTTCCATTATCCTTTTATACCTCCGGTAAACTATTTCTTCCATGGACGCGAAATCGTTCGGACCAGTCACAGTTTTAACATTAAAATGACGGTATCCGGATTTAAATGGTTTCCCGGATTTAAATACAACACATGAAGCAACAGGATCAGAACCCTGAATATTTGAATTATCAAAACATTCAATAATAACCGGTAAAGATTTAAGTCGTAAATCGATTTTCATTTGATTTAAAACCTTGTCTTCATAATCAACTTTTTTTTCTGTAGTTCGAGAGGCTTCGCGGTCAATCTTGTAAGAGTTTGCATTTCGTAACGAAAGCTCTAGTAACTTCAATTTATCCCCTCGCTGTGGTACGGAGAATTTTACACCTTCAAGGGCTATTTCTGGTTTGAATTGGACAATGATTTCACAGGCATTGTTATCAAAACGGCTCCTTAAATCATATATGACTGACAGTAGAATTTCACCAACAACCTCATCGGTTCTTTTTACAACTTCTATATTATGCGATTGCACAATAGCGCCCTGCACAACTTTTAGAAAATTCACGTAGGCAAAATCAGTGTTATCAACTATTCCGAAAACATCGACCTGGGTTATTTTTGGATTAACAATCGTTGATTTTCCTCTAAACTTCTCCAATATGGTGATTTTATTTTTAATTATTTCGGCCTGCTCAAAATGCATCTTCTTAGAAAAATCACCCATTATCTCGTATAGATGTCGAATTACAGTATGCAAGTTGCCTTTAAGAATCTCACGAATCTGTTGCACATTCTCATTATAGTCTTCTTCATTTTGCAAACCTTCACATGGAGCAAGACAATTTCCAAGTTGAAATTCAAGGCATCGGTGATACTTTTGTTTTGTAATATACTCCTCGCAAAGCAACAGATTACAAGTTCTAAGCTTATATAATTGTCGTATAAGTTCCAATAATGTTTTTACCATTAGGGCTGATGTATACGGTCCATAGTATTCCGAACCATCCTCTACCCTGTTTCTTGTGGCCATTACACGCGGAAATCGCTCTTTCTTAATACATATCCAGGGAAACGTTTTATCATCTTTAAGCAAAATATTGTATCTGGGTTGATACTCCTTGATCAGGTTATTCTCGAGCAAAAGAGCATCCGATTCATTCTCTACAAGAACATATTTAATATCACAAATTTTTGAAACAAGAGCCGAATGTTTATAGCTATGAGCATCTGAGCGTGTAAAGTAAGATACAACTCTTTTACGCAAATTTTTTGCCTTGCCTACATAAATTATGATACCCTGGGCATCAAAAAACTGGTATACTCCAGGTTTTTGAGGCAATTTTTTAGTTATTTCTGAAATAATGGTATCTTGTTCCTTCATAAAAATTCCCTAAAAAACAAAATGTTCCACGTGGAACATTTTTAAGGCACTAAAAATGAATCTTATCTACCCATATATAGTAATAATACGTTAATATCACTCGGTGAAATGCCGGAAATCCGAGCTGCCTGACCAATTGTTTCAGGTTCATATTTTTTTAATTTGAAACGTCCTTCTGTAGAGATGGATAAAAGCGAATCAATATCAATATTTTTATCAATCTTAATATGGTCAAGACGCTTTATCTTATCAGCTAATAATCGTTCCCTTTGTATGTATCCATCGTATTTTAATTCAATCTCTGTACTCTCCAGAATGGTACGTTCAAATGCTTCTTCTATTGTAAACGGATACTCTATTTGTTTCAATAAATCAAAAATATCAATCTCAGGTCTGAGTAATAGGTCAACCGCTTTAACTTTTTGATTGATTTCCCGTGTTCCACGAGCTATTAAGAAAGGATTAATGCTTTCCGGGATAAGAGTCTCCGATCTAAGAAAATCTTTGATCTTAACCTTTTTCTGTTTGCGTTTGTTAAATACTTCGATCCTTTCATTTGAGGCGAGACCCAATTCAATAGCTTTATCTGTAAGCCTTTCATCAGCATTGTCCTGCCTTAAAAGCACCCTGTATTCTGCTCTGGAAGTAAACATTCTATAGGGTTCATCTACGCCTTTAGTGACGAGGTCATCTATCAAAACACCAATATAAGCTTCGTCTCTCTTTAATACAAGCGGTTCTTCATTTCTTAACTTTTTTACAGCATTAATGCCGGCAATTATGCCCTGAGCAGCAGCTTCCTCATAGCCTGTTGTGCCATTAATTTGTCCGGCAAAAAACAAACCATCAAGTGCCTTTGTTTCCAGGCTAAATTTTAGCTGTGTTGGCTGGAAAAAATCATATTCAATTGCATAACCGGGTCTATAAAGCCTGGCATTTTCGAGTCCTTTTACATTCCGGATAGCTTCATATTGTATATCTAAAGGAAGTGATGAAGAAAAACCATTCAAATAAAACTCATTGGTCTCCCACCCTTCCGGTTCAAGGAAAAGCTGGTGGCTTTCTTTCTTTTCAAATGTTACTATCTTCGACTCAATGCTGGGACAGTATCTTGGTCCGACTCCCTGTATAGTCCCGTTATAAAGAGGTGAATCATTAAATCCAGTTTTCAGAATTTCATGAACTCTTGGATTTGTATAGGTTATATAGCAACTTAATTGCTTCGACGGTAGTTCTTGTGGTATAAATGAGAACCCTCTCAGATCAGAATCACCCTTTTGTTCCTCAAGAACTTCGAAATCGATACTTCGTCCATCTATACGGGCAGGTGTACCAGTTTTAAGCCGCCCTGATGAAATACCATAATTGTTTAATTGGGCTGTAATTCCATGTGAAGATGCTTCTGATATTCTTCCTCCTCCAAGGCGCACATTACCTACATAAATAATTCCGTTCTCAAAAGTACCAATTGTAAGCACGACACATTTTGACAGAAAATCGACATTCATTCTTGTTTTTACTCCTTTAACCACACTACCGCTGATCAACAACTCACTAACACTATCCTGCCATAAATCAATATTTTCCGTACTTTCTATCAGCTTTCTCCACTCCAGTCCAAAAATCATACGGTCACACTGTGCTCTGGGACTCCATACAGCAGGGCCTTTTGACCGGTTCAACATCCTGAACTGGATCATACTTTTATCCGTCACAATGCCTGAACCTCCTCCAAGGGCATCAATTTCCCTGACGATCTGACCTTTTGCAATGCCCCCCATAGCCGGATTACATGACATTTGAGCGATCTTTGTCATGTCCATCGTAATCAAAAGTACTCTGCTACCCATCCGGGCAGCAGAAAGAGCAGCCTCGCATCCGGCGTGTCCGGCTCCTACAACTATAATATCATATTCGAGTTTCACAATCTATAATAACATCTTTCCAGTTGAACTGGCAAAGATACTCATCTTCTTTTTCTCTCATAATCTTTTTTTCAGAAGGAGTAGAGTCATTATAGCCAATCATATGAAGGACACCATGAATAATTACCCTGCAAATCTCACTTTGGAAATCGATCCTATTTTCAATTGCATTAAGCCTAACCTGGTCTATACTAATAAAAATATCGCCTGAGATAAGTTTCTTCTTCCTTTCAGAAAACGTAATTACATCTGTAAAATACTCATGTTGAAGAAACCGGGTATTTATATCCAACAAGGAGTTATTATCAGTGAATATAATACAAATGGTACCCGGTGATTTGTGCTCTTTTAATATAATTTTAGAAAGGTACTCTTTGGCAGGGTTGTGGATCGTTAAATTCTCTAAAATATTCAGATATTCAAAGCTTATCATTTAACGAATATTAAACTCAAGCTCAACTGTAGCACCATTTCGTGTAAATTCAATGTGATCAGAGAGTTTTTCCATTAAGAATATTCCCCTTCCATTTACGTTTTCTATATTCTCAGGTGCTGTGGGGTCAGGAACGTTCTTATAGTCAAAGCCATTTCCTTCGTCATCGATTTTTATCTTAAGCTTCTCCGAATCTATCCTGACATTAATATTAACCAGTTTATTTTCGTCAAGCTTATTTCCATGTAAAATAGCGTTATTGGCGGCTTCCAGTGCAGCAATTAAAATATTTCCATAAATATCTGCACTTATATTGTATTCAGATGATAATTCATCGACCAGTTTCTCGACTTTTCTTAAATTCTCGATCTTTGAGTTAATTTTAAGTGTCTTTTCCATTATAGATTGAATTTCTGTTCTGCTTAATATACTCAAATAATCTGCTTTTGTTTCCCTTTTAATCAAGTTTTATGCTAAATTATCAAAAAGATTTTCATTTATAAAGGTGTCAGCCAAATTTCGGGATCGCTCCTCTCCGTGTCTTTCCAAACCTGAAAATACAATATACTTTCGCCTGAAGCACTGTCGGTTGCGACAGTACCAATAATTTGCTTTGTATCTACATTCTGGCCAGGTTTAACTTTTACATTTATCAGATTATGATACAATGTAAAATATCTTCCGTGCTTTATCATAACAGTATAATTTTGTCCAGCCAATTGGAATACTCTTGCTACCATTCCTTTAAAAATTGCCCTTGCATTTTCCCCTGACGTGGTGGAAATATAGATTCCATCATTTCTTATAGTAACATTTTTGTAATCGGGATGTTGATGTTCTCCGTATTTTCCGCTGACAATACCTTTTTGAGTTGGCCAGGGTAATTTACCTGTGTTTTTCTCAAAATCTGTGGACATGAGTTTTTCTTCAGGAGTTACCATTTCTTTGGTCGGTTTGGCTTTACTTTTTGCTCTCTCCTCCTCAATCATCCGACGTAATTCCGCTTCCAATCTTTTTGCAGTTTTCTGTTTCTCCCTTATATCTTCTTCTATTTCTTTCTGTTTCCTGGAAAGTTGCTGAACTAATTTCTGCTTTTCGTTCGCTTCCTGCTGGATAGTTACTGTTTCCTTTTTTGTCTTATTTACGATATTATCCTTTTCCTGCCTCATTGAAGCCAGTTCAGTGTTCTTCTTAACCAAACTTTGTTTCAGTGTATCGAGACGGTACTTTTCTGTTTTCAAAAAAGTATTATATAACTTCACTGTATGTATACGCTTATATAACTGATTCAGATTTTCTGAAGCAAGTATATACATGGCTGCATATTCAGTAATACGGTTTTTATAAAGGTTCGTAATCATCAGGGCATAGGCCTGCTTAACTTTATCTATTTCTTTTTCGACTTTTGCTACTTCTAGTTGGTTCTTTTCAATAGACTGCGAAAGTGTGCTTACTTCAACTTCAAGACCAGTCAACAACTCTTTACGCTTATTCAGTCTGTGGTTTATTATATTGATCTCATTAATCGAGGCTTTTGCCTTTCCCCTTGTTTCCTCAAGTAACTTATTGGCATATTCAATTTCACGCTGAGTCTTTTCTTGCGAACTTTTTATTTTATCCTTTCCCTGTTGAGCGAAAAGTGTAAATGAAAGTGAGAATAAAAATATTGCAAATCCAAATCTCATTTTTGTTTACTTTCTGTTTTCAATCTGAGAAATTTGTGCTTGTATTTTAATACTCTCCTCAGGATCCGAGCTTTTAAGTATCTCTTTTAGATATTGAACTGCCTCGGCATACATATGAAGCTTTATATGAATTTCAGCACTGTGTTTTAGAATCTCCTCATTCTTACCGTTACTTTTTACAACAGCATTATTTATATACTTAAGAGCTTTCCTGTTTTTTCCCATTTTGAACAGAATCCATGCATAGGTATCAAGATAAGTAGAGTTATCCGGTTCTTCAGAAATTGTACGCCGGCTCATCTTTTCCGCTTCTTTAAGATCTTTCTCCCTTAATGATAAATAATAAGCATAGTTATTAAGTATTCCTGAATTATCCGGGTCCAATTTTAAAGCATTGTTAAATGCTTCTTCAGATTCTGAAAACCTCCCAAGATTCTGATAACATTCAGCAAGAAGACTGAAAAACTCAATTTTAAGAGTACTATCCTGTGCATACGCCAAACCATTTTTTAAAGAATTTACGGCATTTTCCCATGCACCCTTTTGGTATTGAGCCGACCCGTTAAAAAGGTATAACAGAGGTCTCTCTTTAAACTGCTGAAGAGCTTTACCTGTATATAGCAATACACTGTCAGTTTTGCCCATAGCATTAAAAGCGTATACCAATTGTTCAATGGCCGCATAGTTTGACGGATCCTGCCTGGTTACAATGCTTAAAGCCTTTGATGCCTTTTCAAAATTTCTTAATCTTATCTGGACATCCGAATATATTGAAAGAACCCGTACATCGCTTTTATACAGGGAATATAAAGTCTCAGTAACTGAATCCAGAATGGGCATATTCTTAATTAACTGATCCTGATCCCGTAAAACCGAATAGAAAAAGCTTGCTTTAGTCATTAAATTAACTGATGAATCACTGATTATATGAACAAGTACGTTTCTCGCACTGTCCTTTAAACCGCGATCCAGTAAAAAATCGGCATAAGAAAAAACCACAACAGGTTCACTTTTATATTCCGGGTAAATCTTACTATAATAAAAAGAAGCTGAATCTATTTGATTATGCCTCCTGTAATATTCAGCTATCATACCGCTAACTGAAAAATCATCCCCGGATATACCAGAAGCCAATTTAAGTGTACGAATAGCTAAATCCGGTTGGTTATTATTCTCGTATATTCGATATTTAAGCAATGTAACTTCCTTACTAATGCCTTCCTGTTTTTCAATGAGGTCGAGATATGTTAACGCATCATCAAATTTTTTTAACTTTTCATCCAGATTAGCCAGCATGAACATTATGTTAGGATCACCCGGATTAATAGTCAAAATATGAGTATACACAATCAATGCGCTATCATACTTTTGTTCCATTTGAAAGATATCACCAAGTTGCTGGTAATACCATTTATTATCAACGGAAAGACGGCATGCTATTTTTGCATTTTCCCTTGCCAGGGAAATATTACCAGCACTCAGATAAACTTTTGATAACTGATATCTTGCTGCACTGCTTTGGGGTCTGATCTTTAAACATTCCTTATATAATGTAACAGCCTGAACATAATTTCCAAACAGATAGAAACGTGTAGCTTCCGTAAAAGCGTAAAGATACTCCTGATCAGTAATATTACTATAATCTGATTTTTGTCCTAATGTGCTAATTTCCGGTAACGAAAATAGTAACAAAAATAAACCAGCCTTTAAAATATATTTCATCATAAATCAATTCCTTATTTCCCTGTATGACCAAAACCTCCTGATCCTCTGTCTGTTGCGCCCAATTCATCTACTTCATCCCATTCGATGGCTTCATATTTTGAAATAATCATCTGACAAATCCTGTCACCATCATTTACAATGAATGTTTCATCTGATAGATTCACAAGAATAATGCCCACCTCTCCCCTGTAATCTGCATCGATCGTACCCGGAGTATTTAGAACAGAAATTCCGCTTTTTATAGCTAAACCGCTTCTTGGTCTTATTTGGGCTTCAAAGCCTCCTGGTAATTCTAGAAATAAACCCGTTTTAATTAAGGCACGCTTTAATGGTTTAATCTCAACAGGACTTTCAAGGTTAGCACAAATATCCATTCCGGCAGACAATAACGTACTGTATGCCGGTAATTTATGTTTGGATTTATTTACAATTTTAACCTTCATTACTTGTAAGAAATATTTTGAATAAATCGTCTCTCTTATTTACATATAATACAAAAATTGAAACCATTGCAAGACCTGTCAACACATTTAGCCAACCATGGCTTGTCTGTAATAATCTTCCAATGATATATAACACAATTCCGAATAACAAATATATACCAATAGATTTCACATCATATTGAATTTTATAATGCTTTTGTCCAGTATAGTATGTAATTATTAACATTACACCGTTTGCTAAAACATGAATCCAGGCACACGCATAATAACCAAAGAGCGGTATAAAAATAAAATTCAATACAATCGTAAGAACAGCACCTAAACCGGTAATATATACCCCGTAAATAGTATTACCTGAAAGCTTGTACCACATGTTTACATTGAAAAGAAGTCCAACAAGAACATTGGCAAATAGAACAACCGGAACAATCGCAAGGCCCTCATGATAGGAACTATGAATGAACAATTTAAACAGATCGAGGCATAATCCCACACCCAGAAACAAGATCATTAAAAATATGGTGAAGTACTTCAGCACGTTAGCATAAATTTTCTTGGAATCCTGATGGCCGTAGTAATTAAAGAAGAATGGCTCAGCAGCGTATCTGAACATTTGAACAAAAATCGTCAATAAAACAGCAATTCTGTAATTTGCACCATAAATTCCTAATTCATAAAGGGCATTTTCTTTATCAGGGGTTAAATTTTTCAGAAGAATTCTGTCGATTGTTTCATTGAATATCCCGGCTAAACCTGCAACCAGTAAGGGAACTGAATAACTTAAAATTTGGGTTAACAAACGAAAATCAAGCCTAAATCTTATACCATAAATATCTTTTGTTAACATGATAAGAACTAAAATGCTTGATAATAAATTAGCTATAAATACATAACCCACTTCAATATGCTGCAAATGTTCTTTATAAAATAAATTTTCCGAAAAAAAACGGGGTAGTATTTCAAGGAATAGAAAGACAAAGAAAATAGTGCTCAGTACATTGACTATTTTTATAATGGCAAAGCGCCGGGCTTTGTTTTCAATTCTTAATTTTGCAAAGATTATGGCCGAAACGGCATCAATAGCCAGAATCAAGGCTAAAAACACAATATATTCGGGATTATTTTGATATCCGATCAAATGAGCTATCGGAAATTTCAGAAGTACCACGATAACCATAAAAAGAACCGAAGTAGAAATGACTGAAATAAGTATTGAACTATAGGCGATACCCCGATTATTGTTGTTAATTGAAAACTTGAAGAGTCCGGTTTCCATACCATAAGTGAGAATGACCATTAATATGGCAACATAGGCGTAAAGCTCTGTTATAACTCCGTAGGTACCCGGAGCAAACCTCCGTGTGTAATACACAGTAAGAACTGCGTAATTCAGAAACCTTGGTATAATGTTTCCAAGGCCATATATCAAAGATTGACTACCTAAACTTTTGTATGGATTGGACACTGTAAAATTAATATTGGATAATAATCTAGATATTTATAATTTCACCACATAAAAAGTGTAAAGATACCCGAAAAAAGCGGCAAGTATGAATACAGCCAGACCAGTTTTACTTGTTTTATTATTCATTTTATTAACTTATTGTAAAGTAATGAGCCAGACTCAACCCATTGTGGTTATAAACACCACTGAAGGAGAAATTCGTATCAAACTCTATAATGAAACGCCTTTGCACAGGGATAATTTCATTAAACTTGTAAATGAGGGATATTATGACGGAGTACTCTTTCACCGGGTAATTGAAAATTTCATGGTCCAAACCGGTGATCCCAATTCTAAAAATGCAAAAGCAGGCCAGTCTCTGGGCGATGGTGGACCCGGTTATACCATTCCGGCTGAATTTGTTCCAACTCTTTTTCATAAAAAAGGTGCTCTTGCTGCTGCACGCCAGGGTGACCAGGTTAATCCAAGAAAAGAATCTTCGGGTTCACAATTTTATATCGTTCAGGGTCAGATATTAACTGAGACTCAACTGGATGCATTTGTCAAAGCAAATAAACATCTTCCTTTCACTGATGCGGAGAAATCGGCTTATACTACAATAGGAGGCACTCCTCATCTGGATCAGAATTATACGGTATTTGGTGAAGTCATTGAAGGTCTTGATGTTCTCGATAAAATTGCTGCAGCTGAAACCGATCAGAGAAACAGACCTTTGAATGACATCCGAATTATCAAAGTATATCTTGAACAATAACATGATCAAACTAATTGAAAAATATAAAACAGAGATTGAGGCATTTGAAATAAAAAATGCTGAAGATCTCGAGAAATTCAGGCTAACTTATCTAAGTAAGAAGGGTCTTATTTCAGATCTGTTTGCCTCATTTAAATCTGTACCTGTTGAATTAAAGAAGCAAACCGGTGAGAAACTTAATATTCTTAAAAATCTAGCCACTGAGAAGTTCGATGTATCCAGAGATTCCATAGAACATACAGAAACTTCCTTTTTAGGTGATCTTACACTTCCTTCTGATGCCGTTTCTCTAGGTTCAAGGCATCCTGTTTCTCTTATCCGTAATGAAATAGTTTCCGTATTTTCAAAGATAGGTTTTACTGTATCGGAAGGTCCGGAAGTTGAAGATGACTGGCATGTCTTTTCAGGTTTGAATTTTCCGCCGGATCACCCAGCCCGTGATATGCAGGATACCTTTTTTATAGAAAAAAATCCTGATATCGTTCTCAGAACTCATACTTCTTCGGTCCAGATAAGAGTAATGGAGGTATCACAGCCCCCGATCCGTAAAATATTTCCTGGCAGGGTTTTCAGGAACGAAGCTATTTCTGCTCGTGCTCATTGCATTTTTCACCAGATAGAAGGTTTGTATATAGACACACATGTTTCTTTTGCCGATCTTAAACAGACACTTATGTTCTTTGCACGTGAGATGTTCGGAGAAAAAACCCAGATACGCTTAAGGCCTTCATTTTTCCCTTTTACAGAACCTTCTGCCGAAATGGATGTTTCGTGCACCATTTGTGGAGGTTCAGGCTGCAATGTTTGTAAACATACCGGCTGGCTGGAAATTCTGGGTTGCGGAATGGTAGACCCCAATGTACTTGAATCTTCAAATATTGACAGCAATAAGTATACGGGTTTCGCCTTTGGAATGGGACTTGAACGAATAGCTATGTTGAAATACCAGGTTAACGATCTTCGCCTGTATTTTGAAAATGATGTCCGTTTTATAAACCAATTCCGGAGTTCGTACTGATTTATTCGAATAAAAGTGGCATAGATCCCGGGTGGTTCTTCCCCATATGTTTGTATGTTTTTGGGGTTGCTTCTCGTCCCCGGGGGGTTCTCTTTATAAATCCTTCCTTAATTAAAAAGGGTTCATATACTTCTTCTATTGTCCCCGCATCTTCACCAACCGCCGTTGCAATGGTTCCCAAACCCACGGGACCACCATTGAACTTCTCCACAATAATGTTCAGAATGCGATTATCCATTTCATCAAGACCACTTTTGTCAATATTCAGGGCATCGAGAGCGTACTCAGTAATTTCAAGATTGATTTCATCCAATTGCTTAACCTGTGAAAAATCCCTTACCCTTCGGAGCAGAGCATTTGCGATGCGAGGAGTGCCGCGCGACCTGAAGGCTATTTCTTTGGCAGCTTTATCAGAAATCAGCACATTCAAAAGTTTTGCAGACCGTTTAAGTATTCTCTCAAGGATAACAGAATCATAGTATTCCAGATGGAGATTAATTCCAAACCTGGCCCTGAGCGGAGAAGAAAGTAATCCGGCCCTGGTTGTTGCACCAATCAGAGTAAAAGGGTTTAAATTTAACTGTATTGATCTTGCACCAGGTCCTTTATCTATGATTAGATCAATTTTATAATCTTCCATCGCTGAATAAAGGAATTCCTCGACGGTAGCGTTTAAACGGTGAATTTCATCAATAAACAGAACATCGTGTTTCTCAAGGTTTGTAAGAATTCCTGCCAGGTCACCAGCTTTCTCAAGAACTGGTCCGGAAGTTACCCGGATATTACTCTTTAACTCATTCGAAATAATATTAGCCAGGGTTGTCTTTCCTAAACCCGGGGGACCGGCGAGAATAACATGGTCAAGAGCTTCATTTCTTATTTTTGCCGCAGTAACAAAAACTTTTAGGTTTTCTACAAGTTTATCCTGCCCATTGAAATCATCGAAAAGTTTCGGCCTGATACTTTTTTCAAGTTCACGATCTTCTTCTGAAACGAAAGTGTTTCGCAGGTTGAAATCATTGTCCATCGGCAGATCACTGAATTAGTTTGATATCATTATCCGCGAATTCAACTTTCTCACCATTTATTCTGTATTCCCTGTTATCCTTATAGGTTATCGTAAGTACCAGGTTACCATTTTCATCATATTTGCGCCAATTTTTCTCAGAAATACCCATTACATAATAATTGGTTTCTTTCAGTTTGCCGTTCGGATAGTAAAAATCATGCTCTCCGTCAGGATTTCCCTGTACGTAAGTGCCTTCATACATTAATGTACCGTCAGCATAAAATGCCTGCCATTTTCCGTCCTTTAAATCAGCAACGTATTTACCTTTTTCACTATAATCACCCACCTTGTAAAACCATTCATCTTCTTTTTGACCGTCGAAATATTTACCGCTAACTATAATCTGACCTATGGAATCGTATTCAGTATATATTCCTTCGGCCTTACCCTCATAATACTCTTCTTCTCTCTTAATTGTACCGTCGGGATAATACCATTGCCACAAACCATCCGTCTTTCCCTGTTTAAATACGCCAGTTTGTTCCTTTTTTCCATCCCTATAAAAGTAATCCCATTTACCGCTTTGCTGGTTATTTGAATATAATCCTGCAGATTGCACAGAACCGTCTGTAAAATAATATTTCCATTTTCCTTCTTTCCTGCCTTCGTTTGTTATAATTCCTTCGCCAAGCTTTATGCCATTATTATCGAAGAGATATCCATTTATTACCTTACCGGTGGAATCATACATACGATGAATTCCAACAGGAATGGAATCCCGATATGAACCTGAATATATAATATTTCCCTTCTGATCGTACTTATTTTTGATCTGAACTTCAAGGGCACTAGTATCCTTTTCTTCAAGTATTATACCTTTTGCGTAATCCAGTTTGACCTTTATGTTTCCGCTCTCATCAAATTCCTTATATTGTCCGGATAACAGATCATTCACGTAATATCCCTCTGATTTAACTTTTCCATTTTCATAATAGGTTCGCCAGATGCCCTGCTTCAGTCCTTTATCATCTTTCCTGTTAAGCTTTTCCCTATCGGTAAGAAAACCATTTTTATAAGTCATTACGGTAATAAGTATTCCATTTTGATCGTATTCATTTGTTATACCGTTTCTCTTATTATTGGTGTATAAAGATTCTTCCTTTATTCTACCATCGGGATAATACGTATATGACTTTCCTTCTTTGTTATCATTAACATACAATTCTCTGGATACAATACGCCCTCTCTGCATCGGGTCCTTCCCTTCCGAAGTATTAAATGTAATGGTGTAACCATTCCGTTTTCCAAGAACATAACTTACTTTTTCCGTTGTGTCTCCTGATTCATTATAGAAAACCCAAACACTATCAAGCAGAAAATTAGTGCGGTTGCCTTCGCTCTTCATTACTCCTGAAGGATAATATGTTTTCCAGTATCCATCTGGTTTTCCGTTACGCATATAACCTTCACTTGAAATTTTACCGTTCGGATAATAGATCTTATTGTATCCGTTTTCCTGTATTTCCTGCTGAGAAAAGCCTCTAACAACCGGAATAAGGAAAACAAAAGTCAGACATATCCACCTGATAGTTTCCATTTTACAGGCCTAGTTTTTCAGAAATTTCCAACATTCTTTTTATTGATGATTCTGCTTTTACTCTTAAAGTCTCTTCAACCTCAATTTCGGGCATCTCAAATTTAATACAATTATAAAGTTTCTGCATTGTATTTAATTTCATATACATGCAATCGTTACATCCGCAAGTGACATCTTTGGGTGGAGCAGGAATAAAAATTTTTGATGGATTTGCCCTAATCATTTGATGCAATATTCCAGATTCCGTAGCGACAATATATTTATTGTTCTTGTCTTTCTGAGTATATTTAAGTAAAGCGGATGTAGATCCGATAAAATCAGCTACTATCAATAAAGGCTTTTCGCATTCCGGATGTGCAATAATTTTAGCTTCAGGATGCTGCCTTTTCAATTCAAGTATTCTTTCAAGTGAAAACTGTTCATGAACATGACAGGCACCATCCCATATTACCATTTTCCTGCCAGTAAGACTTTCAATATAGTTTCCGAGGTTCTTATCCGGTGCAAAAACAATAGGTTCATTCTCAGGAACACTTTGAACAATCTGAACAGCATTGGATGAAGTACAGATTATATCAGACAGTGCTTTTATTTCAGCTGTTGTGTTAACATAACTAATAACAGTATGGCCCGGATATCTCTTCAAAAATTCACTGAAATCTTCAGCTTTACATGAATCAGCAAGTGAACAACCAGCATTTAGATCCGGTAACAATACCTTTTTTGAAGGTGACAAAATCTTTGCGGTTTCAGCCATAAAATGAACCCCGCAAAAAACAATTATATCCGCTTCCGTTTTGGCAGCCTGTTGTGAAAGATACAGACTGTCTCCAATAAAATCGGCTATATCCTGAATCCTGCCATCCTGGTAATAATGGGCCAGAATAACAGCATTTTTTTCCTTCCGCATTCTGTCAATTTCTTCCCTTAAATTGATGCCAGGGTTAATTTCAGATTCGACATAACCTTTTATTAACAATATATTATTCTTAATAATAGTATTCATTTATAAAATCAATTTTTAATGATGATAATTGGCTGTTAATTGTGTTAAAAAAAAGACCCTGTTTTGATTGATTTTTTCAGGAATACCTTTTTATTAACAGTAAATAACAACCTTTGCTCATAATTTGCACTTGTTTCTTAGCATGTTGTGCATTTATTAACAATAGTTAATAAAACCAGCTGTACAAAATTACTGAGAATTTAAGACACCGCAACATGTTTGATAATTGTTAAATTCTCTTTGAAAAAAAGCGTTTACATTCATTCTTTAATGACGATTCTCAAAAAGTCTGCCGTTTTCATCAGTCATAAATATTTTTCAAACAATTTCTGACAGTTTTTTCAACACTGTTCATCTTGTTTTAGATTAGCTTCAAGGTACTTTAATTGCCTTTTAAAATTGATATCTTTGTAAAGAATAATAATTTAAAGTTATGAAAGTTGCGTTTGCCTGCGACCATGCAGGTTACAATCTGAAACTGATCCTTATATCGTACCTCACAAACAAAGGGTATGAAATAACGGACCTTGGATGTTATTCGGAAGAATCCACTGATTATCCTGAGTATGGCCATATTCTGGCCAATCATATTACCGAAAACAAGTCTGAATTGGGAATTTCATTATGCGGTACAGGTAATGGAATAAATATGACTGCCAATAAGCACCCTATGATCAGGTCGGCGCTTTGCTGGGATTCCGAAATTGCCGAGCTGGCCAGAAAGCACAATGATGCCAATATATGCGCAATTCCTGCCAGGTTTATTACAACCGAGGAGGCAAAAAAGATGGTGGACGTATTTCTGACAACCGATTTTGACGGAGGAAGGCATTTGCGGAGGATTGAGAAAATACCTGTGTAATGTTATCCAATACAAGCAAATATGCTATCAGGGCGATGATTTATCTTGCCATCGGCAAAGAGGACTCAAAAACCGGATTAAGGAAAATCGCTGATGAACTCGATATTCCGGGACCCTTTTTGGCCAAAATTTTACAGACGCTTGCAAAACATAAGTTGTTATTATCTGCCAAAGGTCCGAATGGTGGCTTTACCCTGGCAAAGGATCCTCATAAAATTTCACTCTATGAGATTGTCACTGTCATGGATGGCAGTGATATGTTCAATAAATGCCTGATTTCCCTTCGTACTTGCAATGAAGAAAATGTTCCCTGTCCTATTCATAAAAAATATGAGGGGATCCGGAATGAATTTAAGGAACTGTTTCAGAATCAAAATTTAGGTGACCTGTCAAATGACATCAAGGCGCAGGAACAAATCTACGCCCTATAGTTGACATAAAGCCAATACCCGCCAGAGTTCCGAGAACATCAAACATTAAATCAACAATACTGCCTGTACGGTGAAGTGATGTTATAAAATGCTGAAGAAGTTCGGTTGTGATACCCAGTCCTATACTTAACAAAAAAGTCAGGCTGATAATCCGAAGCTTTTTAACATTTTTCCTCCTGGAAGACATATCAAAAAACAATGCAGAGGAGAATCCAAGGAACATAAAGAAATGAACGATAACATCACCGAATGTTATCCTGACTCCCAGTTTAGCGAATTCTGATGAGGGAATAAGGCACAGAATGATAATAAGCATGCCTACGGTTGCTGTTTTACTATAGCGGAAAGGAACGAATGGAAAAGTGTACATGGTGTGAATCTCAGTTAACAATTATGCGGTCGCCCAGGTCACGCGACAAATTGATTTTCAGATTATTTAAAACCATAAATTTAACCATCAGCGATTGAATTCTCTCATCATTATGCTGATTCTGAGCATGATTTAATTCTTCTTCGGTTTCATGAATCATTTTCATGACCTTTTCATTTTTAAAAGCCATCAGTGCTTCGGGTACGATCTCTTTTAAGCGCATTTCTTCGGTTTCAAAGAAATTTTCATAGCGTTTCCAGATTTTACTCAGATCATACGCAGAAGTTATCATATCGATGACTGATTTTGACACAACTTCATCAGGATGTTTTATGAAATGCTGGTCGCTAATGTTTTCATTTTTTTCTTTCATCGAAAGCATTTCAGTATAAATCACATTGTATACAGGATGATGAAATTCAAGTTCATCCTGTTGAATCTCAGTTATCAGGTAATCAGCCACTCTAACAGGCTTGTCGGGTGTAAGTTCAATTTCTTCACCGGCATAAAGTAGCATCAAACGCAGAACTTCTTTTTCAGCCGGGTATTTCAAAGCCTCCGGCTGACTTTTTAGAACAGTAGTATCAATTGTAGCTGGCAATTCCCTGAAATCAGTCTGTTTTGTTTTTTGATCAAACCGATTTTTTCTTAGGCGGGCGGTTTCAGTATACAGAATTTTTTCTTCGACATCTAAAAGTTTACTGCATTCCCTGATATAAACCGAACGCACAATACTTTCAGGTATGACAGAGATAGTGCGGACAATTTCGGTAATAAGGCTTGCCTTTTTAAGCGGATCCTTTTCGGCATCTTTCCTGAGCAGGTTGGTCTTAAATGAAATAAAATCCGTCTCATTGGTTGTAATAAAATCCGTAAAGCCGGCAGCATTGTTTTTTCGGGCAAAGGAGTCAGGGTCTTCTCCGAAGGGAAGCAAAACCACCCTCACATTCAGGCCTTCTTCAAGCAAAAGGTCAATTCCTCTGAGCGATGCTTTTATTCCGGCTTCATCTCCATCATATAAAACGGTAATATTATGTGTGAATCTTTTTACCAGCCTGATCTGGTTCTGTGTCAAAGAGGTTCCGGATGAAGCTACCACATTTTCAATACCAGCCTGGTGCATGGAGATTACATCGGTATATCCTTCAACAAGATAGCACTTATCGCTTTTCAGGATGGCCTGCCTGGCAAAATAAAGGCCATATAGAATATCACTTTTATGATAGATTTCTGATTCCGGTGAGTTGATATACTTGGCCGTCTTTTCATCGGTTTTCATTACGCGGCCGCCAAAGCCAAGCACCTGTCCGGTCAGCCCATGAATGGGAAACATTACCCTTCCGTGAAACCGGTCATAGCTTCGATTATCTTTTTCAATACTGAGCCCCGTTTTTACAAGGAATTCCAATTTAAAAGACGCTTCGATCGCCTTTCGTGTGAATGCATTTCTTTCGTCTCTTGAATAGCCGAGCTGAAACTTGCGAATGGTATCTTCACGAAAACCCCTTTCAGTAAAATAACTTAGTCCGATAGCTTTCCCTTCAGCCGTATGTAAAGTTTCAGCAAAGTACTTACATGCAAATTCATTAATGGCAAGAAGGCTTTCCCTTTCATTTTTTAATTGAATTTCCTCAATGCTCTCTTCTTTTTCAACAATTTCAATGTTGTACTTTTTTGCCAGGTATTTCAGCGCTTCGGGGTAGGTAAGCTTGTCATTTTCCATCAGAAAAGTAACTACGTTACCTCCTTTACCTGTACTGAAGCACTTAAATATACCTTTTGAAGGGCTAACAAAAAACGAGGGTGTTTTTTCATTCTTAAACGGGCTCAGTCCCCTGAAATTTTGACCTGCTTTTTTAAGGCTGACAAATTCACCGATAACCTCGACAATATCGGCGGCATTAAATATCCTGTCGATTGTAGCTTTATCGATCATAATTCTTCAGCACTTATCAGTTTGTTAATGACCGCATAAACAGTGAGACCCGCAATGGTTTTAATGCCAAGCTTTGCAGTAATATTTTTCCTGTGTGTAATTACAGTGTGTGCGCTTATATAGAGCCTGTCAGCAATTTCCCTGTTCGTCATTCCCAATGCCACCAGTCGAAGCACTTCCTTTTCCCGTTGGCTGATATCCTCATTTGTCCTTAATGAAAAATGCGGCTTCACAAGCTTCTGCAGCGTCCTTTCCAATTTATGATAAAGAATTTTTTCATTATCGGCGTATTCAATTATTTCATCAAACACCACATCATTAATGGATTGCGGAATATCATTGATATATATAAACAGGAACCGTTTTGACCGGTTGTTTAATGTGCTTTTCAGTTCGTCAGGGCAGCCGGCGAGAAATCCCTTTCCCCCAATAAGAAGAAAATCCTTTTCTTTCAGTAAAAGCGCATTCAGTTTGAGCGGATCGTAAACTTCACGTATGTTTATTGTAAACCCTGTTTGATAGAGTATACCGGTAAGACCCATTCTGACCAGCTGTGATCGATCAGCTATTATAACCGGAATGGCTTCCATGCATTCAGGACTTATAATGATCAAGGATCCACTTTTCCATACCACTGATTTTCGGAACCAGGATTTTATCCTCAAGGCGGGCATGATCCCTGAGATCTCTTTCGAGCCTGAATAATTCAAAAAGAATAATCTGGCACAGATCGGATTCAGCAGGAATGGATATGTATTTGATTAAAAGATTCTTAAGATCGAGCAACTTGTCTTCCACATTTTCATGCTCAATCTCATATTGGCCGATGCTGTACTTTCTTATTTGCTCCACGATTTCTTTACCCGGCTTTTTGCTTAGGAATGCTTTTTCAATATCAAAAACATAAGGATAAACTTTTTCCTCTTCGCGTAAAATATGGTGTTCCAATTCGGTTTTGTATCCGTCGAAAAAGCGGTCGATCAGTTTCAATGATTCTGATGGTACCGCATTTTGTGCGGCTACTAGTTTGTTAAGCAGGAACGCTATTTCAGGCACTTTAACCTTCATATAATATTGATGCGATTTCCTGAGGTAATCGACAATCATTCCTGCCGGAAACTGTTGTAAATGTTTTTCAGGAAAATAATTCGGGAAATGGTAGGTTCTTATCAGTTCAAGAAAAAAATCGACATTTATGTTGTAATCCTGGCAAACCTGCCTGATTGTTTTGTCTCCAAATCCAAGCTTAATGCCAAACCGGGAAATGATTTGAAGCAGATGGTAGTTCAAATGAACGATTTCTGCCATTTTCATATTAGCCTGAATCTGCATATCGTTTCGATTAAGTTTACTCGTTGAAATGTGCCAATGAAAAAACCTCATAGGGAGGTGAAAGGCGGTTTCTTCCTTTCAGGAAATCCAGTTCAGCTATAAAGCAAACATAAGCCTTTTTTACATTGAATTTCCGGATAAGATTGAGAGTTGCCAAAGCCGTTCCACCGGTGGCGAGTAAATCATCATGAAGCAGGACGATGTCATCCGGGTGTAAAGCATCCTGGTGCATCTGCAAAGAATCTTTTCCATATTCGAGATCATAAGTTACAGAATAAGTAACAGCAGGAAGCTTTCCGGGTTTTCTCACAGGTACAAAACCTGCATTCAGTTTATACGCGAGAGCACCGCCAATGATGAAACCTCTTGATTCTATGGCCACCACCTTGGTAATTCCTTTTCCCGAGTAATGTTCTGCAAGGATATCGGTAATATGATTGAAGATTACCGGATGTTTAATGGCTGTTGTTATATCTTTGAATTGTATGCCTTTAATCGGAAAATCAGGAACATTGCGAATGGATTCGCGAATACCGGCAAGAACTGAGCTGTCCATATGTTGAAAGTTTTATACAAAAATAGAAGTTTTGTTGGGATACTTCGCAAAATACAATAACTGTCAAATGACTTTACTTTATGCAAAAAATTGACTATATTTATATTGAAAAGCCCGAAACGCAATGAATATTGATTTATTGAAGTATGTTTCTGACCGCCTACATGATGAAGGCGGAAAAGGAAAAGAACCGGGACCTGTCATTACAATTTCAAGGGAATACGGATGTCCTGCAAAAATAATCGCCGGACGTTTAGCGGAAGAGCTTACCCGCAAACTCTTTGTGAAAGGAAGGGAAGGCAAATGGCGATTTATTACAAAGGAAATTATGGCCGAATCTGCCAAAGCCCTTGAGATTGAACCTGAAAAAATAAGGCATGTATTTCAATACGAGCAGAAAGGAATGGTTGATGAAATTATTTCTGCCCAGTTTAATAAATACTATAAAAGCGAACGAAAAATCCTGAACACGGTGGCCAAAGTCATCCGGAATATGGCCGGCGAAGGAAATGTAATTATTGTCGGAAGAGGTGGCGTCGCCATTACTCACGATATACCCCGGTCACTTCATATTTTGCTTGAAGCCCCGCTCGACTGGCGGGCCCTGAGGGTTGCGGAAAACTATAAATTAACCTTTGAGGAAGCTAAGAAATCAGCACTCGAGGTGGATAAAAAAAGAAAAGAATTCAGGGAATATTTCCAGGGTAAAGACACAGATTATACCCGGTTCGATCTGAGCATCAATTGCATGGCATTTTCAATTGAAGAAATCGTACACATTATACTTAAAGTGGCAGAGATCAGAAAATTAGTCTGATTTTTCATTCCGCATTTTCGACAGCCGCATTCAAAAAACGATTAAAGTCGGACAGGGACCGGAATACATCCCTTGCTTCATTAATAAACGCTGCTTTTGTATACATGGAATCCGGTTCATCCTTTAAAACAGTGTAATGCTTATATTTCAGGTAGTCAATACCTTCGAAATCAGCAGAGAATCCTCTTGGAGCCGATTTAAGTTTTTCACCCCACAGATCGTTGCCAAAATGCTTTACAAAAGAGGGATTTTTAATTATTCGTTTAAATTCGTCAAAGTTTTCGGCTATTTCTGTTCGGATTGCTTTTAATACCGGTGCTGATGGCATATAAATGCCGCCCGATAGAAAACAGGAACCGGGTTCAATATGAATATAATACCCGGCAAAAGCGCTTTTTCTGCCACCCCGGGCGATAAAAGCCCCAAGATTTGTTTTATAGGGCATTTTGTCGTTTGAAAACCGGATATCCCTGTTAATTCTGAAAATACACGACTTCGCATCTGTTTGTGCAGACTGTTTATCGAACAGCGCGATTTCGGCAATTATTGTTTCGATAAACGATTCCAATTCTTTCTTAATACCAGCGTAACTTGACCTGTTGGCATCAAACCATTCTTTGTTGTTATTGGTTTTAAGTTCTTTTAAAAATTGAAATGTTGCTGGTGAAATCATAATAAAGTTTATTTAATTATCAGGAGAAGGATTTTGTAAATTTAAAACATAAAAAACAAATTTTTACTGCGTGGAGAAATCAGTCATTATAGTGGCAGGTGGTTCAGGATCACGGATGAATTCAGAAATTCCCAAGCAATTTATGAAACTTGCAGGGAAACCGGTACTGATGCATACCATAGAACGGTTTAACGAATATCTGCCAGGCATCCGGATAAGGGTAGTATTACCCGGAGAACATATTCAATTGTGGAAAGAGCTATGTAGTGAATATCATTTCACCATCAGGCATGATATCGGTTCTGGGGGCGAAACCAGGTTTCACTCGGTTCAGCGTAACCTTTCGGATGTGACTGAGAACTCTTTAGTAGCTATACATGATGGAGTGAGGCCGCTTGTAAGCCTTGCAACGATTGAGCGGTGTTTTGCCACTGCCTCAATTCACGGAAATGCAGTACCCTGCATTGAAATACCGGAAACAATGAGGAAAACTGAGAATACCGGAACCCGGCAGGTGGACCGGGGCCTTTACCGGTTAATTCAAACTCCGCAGGTATTTGCCGGAAATATTCTGATGGAAGGTTACAGGCAGACTTATAATAAACAATTCACGGATGATGCCGGTGTAATTGAAAAAATCGGTCACACTATTCAATTGGTTGAAGGTAATCCTGAGAACATAAAAATAACTTTTGCCAAGGATCTTGTAGTGGCTGAAGCATTTCTCAGGTCAATGCGTCAGGGCTGAGCAGATGTAATTGTTCCGCCCGACTGGGCATTTTTATTTATTTTCTGCGGATTTCCCTTATATGAAATATAGCCTTTTGAAGTTGCCTCGGCATTCAGTTCCGATTCGACATTAATCTTTGCTTTTCCGCCTGTACCTGCTCTTACTGTAACTTTTTCACATTCGAGTTCAAATGCAGATAAGGTTGCAGTTGTTGAAACGGAGATATCCATATTATCGGCATACCCTTCTGCAGTAAGCAGTGAGCCTTCAACCAGTTTTCCGGTGAGCTTGCCAAGATCGGCATCAATGTAAAGCATGCCACCGCTTTTAAGATCAACATTCAATTCAGGGGCTTTGAATAGGCCAGTTGTTGAAATATCGGCACCGCCTGTAGATGTAATCGAAGTAAGAGTTTTAAAATTTACGGTTACCATTACTTTTTTCTTAGTAAAAGGTTCGCCATAAACGCTTAACTGAAGCACGCCGTCTTTCACATCCGTTTTAACAGCAGAAGCATCAATTCCCTGAACCTGGATGGCGGCTGATTCTTTATCGGATTTAACAAGGCGGACAATGATTCTGTCGCCTGCCTCAATTTTAGTGAAAGGAGAAAGATTACGGATTACGGGATTCTGCGCTAAAGTTGTTAAGGCAGTTGAAACAATTGCAAAAAAAACGAACAGTTTGCGTAGCATAAGATTAACTTTTTATGGATAACGTTAAGAGACCGTCAAAAGTATTTCAGAAAGTATATTCTATAGCCAGGGCTTTTTCAAGTGATTCCCGGCTGATTTCATCCTTAATAATATAGCTTCGGGCTCCGGCTTCAATCATCTGAACCACATACTTCATTTCTGAATGAAATGAAACCGCGATCACAATGAGATTTCTGTATAGAATGGTTGCCTGGCGTGTGGCCTCAATGCCATTCATGTTAGGCATATTAATATCCATGAAAACGAAATCACAAACTTTGCTTTTGAGTTGCGTCAGGCAATCTTGCCCGTCAACAGCGGTGGAAATGGATTCAATCCGATCCTCAAAATAATCCAGTAACATGAATTTAAGAGCATTGACAAAATGAGGATTATCATCAACAATCAATACTTTTAGTTTTTTCATTTTAGTTGAAAATCTCCTTTTAAAATCTCACACACTTCGATTCGAAATATAATAACAAATTCTTTAATAATACCAGATTTTAAAAGAAGTATGTACCGGTATAAAAATCCAGCGGGAAGTCAGTAAAACCAACTCCCCGCTTTCCTACCTAAATCCAACCAAACCCTATCTTAAATATTTTTATTTTGCTGTTGTCGCAAAGTCATTTCGATTATCACATTACAAATATATAATCTCAGGCAATTGAGAATAAGGGAAAAATTACTTAAAATTCCTGCAATTATACTCATTCAAATATAGGTATTTGCCGCCATTATAAAAAAGTGTTTTTTACTAAATGGTTACCAAATTGTTTTTCAAGGCAAACAAGACCAACCGGATAGAGTTTTTGGATCCGGTTTTTTCAAGCAGGTTTGTTCTGTGTCTTTCTACTGTTCTTTGACTGATATTGAAATGAGAAGCGATTTCCTGATTGGAAAGACCCCCGCAAATCAGTCGAAGTATTTCCTTTTCACGTTCGGTTATTTTGAGTACAGGATCCTCGGAATCTCCTTTTATGAGGGTCATTAGTAAATCCTGTGCAAAATACGTTTCACCTGCCAGAATCCGGTTAATAGCCATTAGCAGTTCATCGCTGTCTGTTTCTTTCAGTATAAAACCTTTAATTCCAAAATCAAGCAGGGCGTTGTAAAAGCCTTTTTCACCACTTGCAGAAATCACCAGAATTTTGAGGTCGGGATGTTTTTTGAGAATAATTCTGATTCCCTCTATTTCATTAAACTGTGGATTATTAACAGTCATAATGATCAGGTGGGGTTTCATTGACGGAAGAAAGCCCAAAAGTTCTCCGACATCAGATGCTTCGGCCACAATCTCATATTTTCCTGTGGCCTGAAGCAGGTATTTCAGGCCACTTCGGAACAACCGGTGATCATCAAGCAATATAATACCGTTTTGTTTCATACGGTAGCTTTTTGTTCCTCAACGGGGACTACCATTTCGAAGGCCATTCCATTAGGGGCATTGTTAAAAAACTTGTTTGTCGCGTTAATTGACCGGCATCTGCTGATAATATTGGACATACCCATGCCCATAAATTCATAGCCATCCTGCCAGTTATTGAATCCTATTCCGTTATCATGGTAGTGCAGATGGAGCGATTTAAGGATGAGGTGAAGACGTATAGTGATTTTGTTTGCCTTCGCATGTTTTATCGTATTGTTCATCAGTTCTTTTATAATTCGGTAAACTGATAATTCAAGTGAAGTGGGAAATCTTTCTTCCCTGAGATTGGTTTCAAAACTGATTGAGATATACGGTTTAAGCTGGTTTATGTACCATTCAAGTGCTGCTATAAGTCCATAATTTGTAAGTACGTGCGGACTCAGGTCATTTGAAAGTTCTTTGGTACTCTGAATTACTTCCTTAAGTATTATTTTAAGCTGTGAGGTAACGAAGTCGTGCTTTGTTTTATCAATAGATGAAGACAACGAGTTCACATACATTTTAATGCTTGAAAGCAATGGACCTAAATCATCATGCAGGTTTCTGGCAAATTTTTCCCTTTCCCTTTCCTCTGTTGAGATTATTGTATCGAGTATCCTGCTTTCCATCTGCTTTCTTTCGGTTATGTTGCGGATTACTGATATCAGGGCGTGTTCTCCTTCAAATTCAATGAGCTTGCTATTGATTTCAGCAGGAAATGTCCGTTTTCCCCTGCATTTAATTTCACATTCGAGTGCCGGCTGATGATCATTCCTGAAAATATGTACAAGGTTATCAACCATTTGAGGCAGATAGGGATCTGTAATGATCTCAGTGAATTTCATGTTTTTCATTTCTGCCTGGGTGTAGTTTGTGGCATTCAGAAAAACTTCATTTACCTCCAGAAAATCATATTTGTTGCTTATAATTACAATAGGGTCACTGGTGTTGTTGAAAATATTGCGGAATTTGGTTTCGCTGATATTAAGTGCCTTTTCAACCTTCCTTCTTTCGGTTACGTCGCGACCGGTAACAATAATCCCCTGAATTGCCGGATGGTGAAGCATGTTATTTGCTATAACCTCAAGCGATATCCAATCCCTGTCAAAACTTTTAACCCTGAATTCGGTGGGTTTGAAATCATTTCTGTTCTCAAAAACTTCCTGAAGATCGTGCAAAACAAGATTTTTATCTTCAGGATGAATCAAATCCAAACTTCGCATACCAATAAGTGATTGAGCAGGAAAGCCCAAAACCTTTGCGCACGAAGGGGATTCATAGGAGATTGTAAGATCTTCCTTTATAATAAAAATAATATCTGTAAGAAATTGAATGATTGATCGGAAACGTTCTTCGCTTTGCATGATCATTTCCTGCGATTGCTTCCTGTCAGAAATATCACGAACAACAGCTATAATTCGCAAGTCGCCTGCAATTTCAGTGTTTTTAAGCGAAACTTCAGTCCAGATCAGATGACCGTTTTTTCTTTTAATTTGCCATTCAAAAACAACCGGTCCATCACGTATAGTTTTTTCGATCTGGATCATCAACTTTTCGCGATTAAAACCCAGATCGGTATTACTCAGATTGTCAATTTTTCCCTCAAAGGCTTCTTCATAGGTGAGGTCGAACAGCTTAACTGCAGCCTGGTTAATATCAATGATTTGACTATTATGGTAATCATAAATAATAATGGCTTCATTGGTGGCATTAAAAATTTCGCGGTAATTTCGTTCGTTGACTATGAGGTATTTTTCAGACTCCTTTCGTTTCAGGGCGTTAAAAAAAACTTCTCCAAGCTGGTGAAGCAGTATGGTTTCATCCTCGGTCCACCTGTACACGGAATAAGAGCTTAATCCAATGAAGCCCACAATATTTCCCTGGAATATGATCGGGATGAAATTGATAATTCCGGTTCCTGATAAATGCTGAGTGTTTTGAAGAGAATACGAATTGCCGGTATTGTTTTTATAATCGACTGTAAAAACATCCTGGCTGTTTATTTTATCCAGCCACCAGATAATATCCGATAAAGGGGCTTTTTTGAAATACTGTGAGTTATATTTTATTTCGGTAGTATTCCATACATGGGTTACTGCATAAGCGTTTTCGGAATAAAGGATTTCACCCAGAAAAGCTGCTTCGGCATGAAAAAACCTGCAAATCTCTCCCAGGGAATGATTTATATAGGTATCGACACTGTCAGGGGAAAGGTTGAAAAACTGGGTTGAAATACCAGATAAAAAACGCTCAATGTCATTTTTATATTTAAGATATTCCTCTTTTTTCTGTAGTTCCGATGTGCGTATGGAAACTAAATCCTCCAGCTTATTCTTGTAGGATTTAAGTTCTTCGTTTGTTATAATAAGTTCTTCATTGATCAGTGTAAGTTTTTCATTTAACGATTTGATTTCCTCGATTCTCCTGGTATTTTCCGCCAGCAGATCATTCTCATGTTTCAGGCTTTTCTTCAGTGCCATTACAGTGCAATAAGTTAATGAGGAATGATAAAGATATGTATTAATATGATTACCCTGTAGGATCGGCCATTCTTTCTTGTCTATCTTTGCCTTTCAACAGAATCTGATGGCAGGAATTTATGTTCATATTCCGTTTTGCAGAAAAATCTGCAGTTATTGTGATTTTTACAAATCCACACTTGTAACTCTCATTCCGGATTACTTAACCGCGATAAATAAAGAGCTGGAGCAAAGAAAAAACTACCTGCATGACCCGGTGGCCGAAACCGTTTATTTTGGCGGAGGTACACCAACATTGTTAAAACCATCAGAGATTCAGGACCTGATTGAAAAAATAAATTCAGATTACAAACTGGCAGAGGTTTATGAGATTACCCTTGAGGCGAATCCCGATGATCTTAAGCCGGAATACCTTCAGGCACTTTATAATGATACTTCTGTGAACAGGTTAAGCATTGGTATACAATCATTTAATGATGATGATCTTAAAAGACTGAACCGTCGGCATAATTCAAAGCAGGCTCTTGAATCAGTGAAGAATGCAAGGATGGCTGGTTTCAGAAATATCAGTATTGACCTGATTTATGGTATTCCTCAAACAAATTCATGGAAACGCAACCTGGAAATACTTCCTGAAGTTGAGCACATATCAGCTTATCATCTCACCATTGAACCCGGAACATTGCTTTCAAGACAGCAATCGAAAGGGCTGATATCCGTCATTGATGAAAATGAAAGTACGGATCAGTTTAATATGCTTCGTGAGGAGGCTGATAAAAGAGGCCTGATTCATTATGAAATTTCAAACCTGGCAAAGCCCGGATACTTTTCAAGACATAATACAAATTACTGGAAACAAAAGGAGTACCTGGGGTTGGGACCATCTGCACATTCCTTTGACCTGGATTCACGGCAATGGAATATAAGTAATCTGCAGCAATATATCCAGGCGTTGAATAATGGCGAAAACTATTCTGAAAAGGAAATTCTGGGAGAAGAGGAAAAATTTAATGAGTATGTTATGCTTTCGTTGCGTACATTGTGGGGTGCCGATGCAGTTAAGATTGAAAGGGACTTTGGAGTTGAAAAAAAAGATCATTTCCTGAACCGGATAAAAAGATGGTTGCATACCGGACATATTTTCCAGGAAGAAAATTTTTTCAGAATGACACCATCAGGATGGTTGATTTCAGATTATATCATGTCATCACTGATGCACGCATAAAAAAACCCTCCCGTGTCGGGGAGGGTTCTTTATTCTTTTAAAAGTAGCCGGTTATTTCAAGGTGAAAGTAGTTGAGCCAATTTCATAATTTTCGGCATACAATACAACTGTATAATTACCGGCGATCAGATCAGCGTTTTTATCCCAGTAAATACACATGTCAATGTCTTTATTCTCGTATTCCAACTGGCGTTTTGCCGAATAGATAACCTGTTCGCCATTGAAAGTAAATGTTTCTCCGCTTCCTGAAGGGAGCACAACTTCATCCGGCCTGATTATTCTAACATATACGTCTTTTGTTCCGGCTTCTGCTACGGCATTTTCACGCACTGTAAAGCAAACTTTCACTTTAGCTACTTTGCTTACTTTGAAATTCTCACGATCTGATTTATTCTGCGGGCTTACCGTAATATTTTTAGCTGAAAGCACCTTGGCCAGCTGGAGTTGAGTTTCGTTTATTTCATTTTTCTTTGAAAGCTCAGTGTACTGGTTTTCAGTAGATGTAAGTTTTTCTTTAACCTGAATATTTTCATCAGTCAGCTGACGGTTTCTTGTATTCAGTGAATCGATCTGAACGATATAGCTGCGCATAACTTTACGCAGTGTTTCGAGTTCACCCTGGTATTTTCTGATTTTTTCCGCATCTGTAGCCTGCATTCTTAACAGGTTTTTAATTTTATCCTGTTCTTTATCCAGCAGCCCATTCACACTGTCATTATTCGTTTTCAAAGAATCGTATTCGACGATCATATCCCGGAGCTGTTTTTCAAGATCACTTTTCACATCTTCAAGGATAGCTTTTTCCTCAGTGGTTTGAGTAAGCTGTGTGGTTTTAGTAAAGAATTTATATCCGAAAAATATAACGGCCAATGAAAGTATTACTACCAGAACTACCAAAAATGTTGATGGTTTATTTTCCGGCTGCTTTTGATACGTGTTGGTTGTAGTTTCCATAATAATTTGTTACAATAAAAATTTTAACAAATATAAAACAACTGTATCGAATAAATATTGCGAACCGTTAATTTTTCTCAGCAACTCTATAAAGTGTGCATTAGCTATGTTGTTGAAAGCAAAAGTTTCATAATTCAAAATGTGTTCAGGGATTAAGGAATAATTCAGCCTGAACCGTCATTCCGGGTACCAGTAAGGTATCTTCCTCAATCGTGGCATACCCTGTAAAGGTACCGGTGAGTGTATCAACCCGGGGCACCACATTGCGAAGAATTGTCTTTCCCCGGATTGTACTGTCGAATGCAGCCTTATAAATTACTTTAATTCCGGTGGTGGTTTTATAATAGTACTCTTCAGGTACTTCAAATTTAATCAGGCGGATTTCTTTATCTGATAACAACACGATATTGGTACCCGCACTCAAAAAATCACCGGTATTTGCAAGAATACTGTTTATGTAACATTTATCCGGGGAATACAATACCACACGGTCTGACAGGTTATCTGACCTGACACTGTCAGGGTTGAAACCCAGCATGGTTAATTGTTTTGCCATTGCTTTCATTGTAATTTCAGCTGCCAGGTATTCTTTCCCTGCATTTTCCATTTTTTTAACCGAAGTGGCATTTTCAACGGCAAGGTCACCCTGTCGCAAATATTCCTTACGGGTGAATTCATACAAATTTTTAGCTTCAAGGAAATTTTGCTGGATTGACAGGATTTCACTGCTTTTAATTACACATAGGCCAGAGCCTTTGTTCAGTGATTTTTGACCGGTCAGCCATATAAGTTTTCCGCTGACAGGAGAATGGATATATCTTTTGTTTTTGAATTCGGATACTACAAAGCCCCGGCATTTTAAAGAATTCATGACTTTACTGTCTGAAGCATGGTTATTATTCCTGCACGCTGAAAACAGGGTCAGGACAGCCATCAATACCAGGATGAGTTTTTCAGTAAGCATAATATTCAAGTTGAATGGCAGACTGGTTATAATTATTCAGACATTCAAGATACTGCAGTTTAATCTTAAGGCTTTCCGTAATTGCCTTTAAAAAGGCGTATAAATCGATATCTTCCTGATGAAACCGTGCATGGGCGGTTCGTGAAATGGATTCTGCATAATCAAGCCCGAATCCTGTGTAATAATTCAGCTTAATGAACAGGTTATCGAGCTGAAGGCTCATGTTTTCGAGTGTAAGGGCGGAAAAGACATCATTGCTGTCCGGAAGGATCTTTGCAGAACCATGTGATTTGTCTATTTCATAAAGATTCAATGCCGTGTCGGCAGGAATCATGGTATAATCCGTTCCGGCCTGTTGTCTGAGCAGGTTACGGCAAATTGATATTTCATTTGCCGTAATATCTTTCTCGGTGTTGTATCCGGCTACCATAGCCAACTGGTCCATGCTTTCCTGAAAATCGGATTCTCCTGCCTTATACCGTAGTTCGGCAACCCGTCCGATGTCTGAAAATTCATTACAATAATTCTCCAGTTCATTATGCCTGATGATCAGGTAAAGTAACGAATGCCAGGTTGACTTGATTTGCTGCTGATTATTTCGTATTATACTGTCTGTGCTTGTAACCGACAGATTCCTGTACGCCGTATTCAACAGATCGTTAAGCGTAACCACTTTTTCGGAAATTTCCTGTCCGGTACAAATTTTAACAGCAGAAAGAAATGCTATGATTAACAGGACGCGCATGTTAAGCGGCAATTGTGTTATATCTCAAAGGGATTGTATCTGACACCGTAGTCATATACATCCGTTTTTTCTTCTTTTTTGAGGTAATTTACGATTTTGTAAGTAAGAGGTGTAAATAAGATTTCAACCGAGCATTTAAATATGTAGTTTGAGATGATGACAGCCCAAAGTACATTTCCCGGCATGGTTCCATAAAAGGCAATCATACAGAATATGATTGTATCGATTCCTTCGCCTATAATGGTTGAGAAGATTGTCCGCATCCATAAAAACCGGCCTTTTGTTTTGATCTTCATTACCGAAAGCGTAATGGAATTTGAGAATTCTCCGGCGAAATATGCAATAAGGCTAGCCATAACAATCCGTGGTACAAATCCGAGAATGGCCTCGAATGCCTGCTGATTGGGCCAGTCAGGTGCCGCAGGCAGAAGCTGAACAATGTAAAAAACGAGTGACATCAGCAGGGCAGAAAAGAAACCCAGCCAAATCGCCCTCCTGGAACGTCTGAATCCGTAAACCTCTGTTAATACGTCACCAAAGATGTAACTTAATGGGAAGAGGATTGTACCACCGTCAAATGTGAATTTCCAAAGTGTAAGAATTTTTGTGGAAGCAATGTTTGATATCAGAAGAACTGCTACAAAGAGGGCAACCAGGATATCAAAGAAGCGATATGGTGTTTTGTCCATTATTGTCGGTGTGCAAATAATGTATTTTGATCGACAGAACAACAGGTTTCAAGAAAGGAATTGATAAAGCGGGGAACACACTCTGAGGCTACGGGTGTATTGCTGTTAAACATAACAGCTATCCCAAGCTTGGTTTCAGGATCAAAAGCAATTTCAGTCCGGAATCCTTCCACATATCCACCGTGATAGATGACATCATGTCCTTTAACATCGAAAATACGCCAGCCCATACCGTAGTATGTTTTTTCAAGTGATTTCCAGTTTCTGCGATAGGCTGATTTTCTTGGAGTTTCAATCGTATGCTGAGCAATGGCATGAACAGTCTGATCAGTAAGTACTTCAGGATAATATCCGGTAAGTGCCAGAAGCCATTTTGCCATATCCGAGGCGCTTGCATTAACTCCGGATGCCGGAGACACCGAATAATACCTGCTGTTTTTCGGTTTGGCCTTCCATGATGATCCGGCTCTCAAATGCGGCATTGCGGTATTCGGATTATAGTAAAACGAGGTATAATCAGTAGATGCATCGCGCATATTGAGCGGTCTGAAAATTTTATCCTGGAGCAGATTGTTATAGTCTTCTCCTGAAACACTTTGCAGAACATCTCCTATGACGCTGTATATCACATTCTGGTATGTATATATCTGGCCTGGTTTGGCGATTGAATGCACATTGGCCAGTGTAGGCCGGATGGTGGCATAATCAACCCCATTATCGAGCATATCAGTAAATGTATGCTCGGGAAGGCCTGTTGTCTGGCTAAGAATATGTCTGACTGTAAGGTTATTTCCGCAAACCGTATCCAGCATTCTGAAATCTTTCACGTAGGAGCAGACTTTATCATCCCAGTTAAGATAACCTTCAGTGACCATTATTCCTGTAAGTACGGAAGCAAATCCTTTGGAAACGGAGCCAAGCCGGAAGGCGGTATGGTTATCAACGGAATCAGTGGTTCCTATTTTTTTCACACCATATCCTTTGAGAAGAATGATTTCTCCTTTATATACAAGAGCAATTGCAGCGCCGGGACTTTTAAAACTGTCCACAGCATTTTCAAGATATTCATCATATGAAGCAACAAGACTGTCTAAAGCAGCTGGTTTGGGACTTCTGACAACAG
The DNA here is from genome assembly GCA_035299085.1 of Bacteroidales bacterium. NCBI lineage: Bacteria > Pseudomonadati > Bacteroidota > Bacteroidia > Bacteroidales > Bacteroidales bacterium. Next base: position 105,778 of record DATGXG010000036.1, read on the forward strand.
AAGAACTTTTAATTTCATATGAACCATCACTCACCGAACCAAGGTCAAGAACCGAAAGGCTGAAAACGGCAACGATAATAAATCCCCAAACAACGTTTTTCCCAATCATACACCAACAACAAAAGTTATTAACATTCTTACAAATCGTTCCATTTTTATGCAGAACTTTTACATATTTACGTTGTCACACCCAAAAAAGTTATGAAAACACAAAGCAACAAAGAAACGACATTACTTTTTGCTTAGTATACAAAATTAAATGAAAAAAATTGTTAAAAATGTTAAAACAGAGATAGCTTACTGACAGCATTTAATAATTGCCTAAATTTCTTATTATTGTTTTCTCCTGAAACTAGTTTAAAATATCAATATTGAATACATGAAAAAACTCTTGTTACTCTTAGTGGTTGCTTTGTTCACAATTCATGGCCGGGCTGCCGGCACTAAACTGTTTCCTGAAATACAGGGATGGAAGATGAAAATAAATGACCATGTTTATAATTCAGGCGATTTATGGGAACTGATAGACGGAGCAGCCGATATTTTTCTGAGCTATTATTTTGAGGATCTTCATATCGCAGAATATTCAAAGAAAAACCAGATGATCAGGGTTGAACTTTACAGGCATAAAACCGCTGATGATACTTATGGAATATACACTTCAGAAAGAATGCCTGATTACACCCAGTTGCCTATTGGATCGCAGGGGTATAAAAGTGAGGGTATCCTTAATTTTCTTGCAGGAAATTACTATGTGAAAGTCATGTCAGCAGGGGTGGATGCCGTGGATGAGCAGACTATAGCCATGGTAGCTGAAAAAGTAAATGCCACACTGGCTCAGCCAGTCGGACTACCTTCAGCATTGAAGTATTTTCCCCCTGAAGGGCAGGTTCCCCTAAGCGACACCTACATTGCCCAGAACTTTTTGGGATATTCCTGTTTTCATCATGCTTTCTCAGTTAAGTATAATCAGCCATCCGATTTCCAGGTCTTCATCATCAAACTTACACCGGAAGCAATACAACAGATGGTTGACCAGTATGTACAGATCATGAAAGAAGATAAAGTTCAGAAAAAGGACAGTTATATTATTGTTAACGATATGTTTAACGGCACCGTCTTCCTGAAACAGAAAGCCGATTATCTGATCGGTGTTCTTAATACGAATAATGAAGAAACGGCTGTCCGAATAATGAAGGAAACAGAAAGCAGAATTCAATAAACGGATATGCGAAAAGGGATATCGGTCTTAACTGTATTTTTTATTTTACTAGCCTCATGCGGTAAGTATCACAAAGGTGACACTTACACGTTGCTGGAAGGAGACAGTCTTATTTACGTTATTGGTGCAAAAGGCCATGGTGAAAAATTAAGCAGGAAAGTTCAGGAACGCAAGGTAAAATATGAATTAAAAGGCGATTCCTGCAGGGTAACCTACCTTACAGATTCTGTAAAGATGAACGAATTAAAAGCTTTAATGCTTATAAATACAACACTGCCCAAAATGCAGGATGATATGCTTACCAAAGGTTTCTTCGGAACCCTGACTTCGAAGCAGGTTGTATCTATCATGCTGGTTTCGGTTGAAGATTTCAACAGGTATTTCAGGTAGATTTTGTCTTTACCCGGCATCCTATTGCTTTAGTAAAGTCGGGATTCGGTTGTTTGTTATTAAGCAGCGCATCCACTGCATTTTCGATGTACGGTTTTTGCACTTCAGTAGCATCCTGGTAGTTGTCATCAACTGTTCCTATATACTTTACAAGCAGGTTGCCAGAATTGTCCTTTTGAAGCACATATACATGAGGTGTGTTGGTAGCGCCGTACTCTTTGTATATTTCATGTTTTTCATCATACAGGTACGGGAATGAATAATTCTTTTCCCGGGCACGTTTTACCATGTTTTCATATGAATCGGCAGGCTCAACTTCCGGATCGTTGGGATTGATTGCGATTACAGGATATCCTTTGGACTTGTACTTTTTGTCGAGTGCCATAATCCTGTCCTGGTATGCTTTCGCATAAGGACAGTTATTGCAGGTAAAAACGATGATAAAACCCTTTGCATCGCGATAATCAGCCAGGCTTACATATTTACCGTCTGTATTTTTCAATTTAAAATCAATAGCCTTATCTCCTACTTTATATCCTTCGCCGGCCATTGAAGCCATTGATACAAGGACCAGAACAAATGACAGAATTGTTTTCATAAATTATCGGTTTAAAGTTTATTCAGAAATGAAATGGAATTGCTTATCTCATCATAGGTAAGTTCCTTTTCAAAAAATTTCCTGTTCGTTTTCTTATAAATCAGTGTGGCAGGAATTGCACCGGACCATGACACATCCACTTTGTCAATCCAAGTGTTGGCATCAGGTTCATTTAGCAAAATAACCGGTGCGGTGATTTTATTGTCTTCAATAAAATTGCTCAGTGACTTTTGTGCCTGTTTTGGAAAATCAAGGCTTACTAGCAGAACGCTTACTTTTTTACCTGAATAATCATTGTGTATTTTTTCAAACAAGGGCAATTCTTTACGGCACGGTGCACACCAGGTGGCCCAGAAGTTAATGACATATACCGTATCAGTGTTATGCTTCAGCTGGTTTTGGAAAGAGGCAAAATTTACTTCAGGCACAGCCTTATGCTGTGCTGAAATGGGTGAATGAAAACCTGCAAATAAGCCAATAATTAATGCTATTCCTGAAATCATACGATTAATGTATAGCATTAAAACAGCTTACTTAGAAACAGGTTAACCCGGATGTTGTTAAATCAGAGTTAATTAAAACAGCCCCTCAACGGAGAGATATCGTTCCCCGGTATCGTAGTTAAAGGTAAGAATGCGGCTTCCGGCGGGCAGGTCCGGAATCTTTTTAGCCACGGCTGCCAGTGCAGCGCCTGATGAAATACCCACGAAGATTCCTTCTTCCTTAGCTGCTTTTCGGGCATATTCAAAAGCTTCATCTTTGGATATGGTCAAAACTCCGTCAAGGACATCTCTGTGCAGGTTTTTCGGGATAAAGTTGGCACCGATGCCCTGCAAGGGATGGGGACCGGGTTTTCCTCCGCTTATTATGGGAGATAATTCGGGTTCGAAAGCAAAGATCTTAATACCCGGAAATTTCTTTTTAAGCTCATAACCGGCAGCGGTAATATGGCCGCCGGTGCCAACACCGCCGATAACGACATCAAGCCCACCGGGGAAATCACGGATTATTTCCTGAGTTGTGGTTTCACGATGTATTTTAATGTTGGCTTCATTTTCAAATTGCATGGGCATCCACGCATCCGGATTGGAGGCTACTATTTCATTTGCTTTATCAATTGCACCCTGCATTCCTTTTTCACGGGCGGTAAGTTCAAATTCGGCTCCGTAGGAGGCCATAATTTTCCTTCGCTCAATAGAAAAAGACTCAGGCATTACAAGAATGAGCCGGTATTTTTTAACTGCTGCAACCATGGCAAGACCAATACCCGTATTCCCCGAGGTAGGCTCAACAATTACAGAACCGGGTTTAAGGATTCCCCTTTTCTCAGCATCCTCAATCATGGCAAGGGCTATACGGTCCTTTATGCTTCCGCCGGGATTTGACTTTTCAAGCTTATACCACACTTCATACTGATCACCGAATAACCGGTTTATTCTAACATGTGGCGTATTTCCTATCGTTTCGAGTATTGAGTTTGCTTTCATTTTATTCTCTTTTATGGGTTCAGTCAATCATCAGATCACAAAATTATCCGGCGGCACATATGTTTTCTTATCTCTTATAATTACTTTACTTTCGTGGTATACCATTGAATAGGGAGGGACGCTTTTTGTAAGCCACACATTACCACCAATCACGGTATCATGTCCAATTATCGTTTCACCTCCCAGGATGGTGCTACCCGAATACACAATGACATTATCCTCAAGGGTGGGGTGGCGCTTTTTATCTTTCATGCTTTTATCAACAATTGCGGCTCCAAGGGTCACACCCTGGTAAAGTTTTACATTTTTACCAATTACTGTGGTTTGCCCGATTACCACTCCCGTTCCGTGATCAATAAAGAAATGTTCGGCGATTTGTGCGCCCGGGTGAATATCAATGCCAGTTTTACTATGGGCATATTCTGAAATCATACGGGGAAGGAAGGGTATCTCAAGCTGGTAGAGTTTATGAGACAAGCGGTATACTGAAATCGCATAAAAGCCGGGATAGTATAGGATCACACTTTCACGTGACCTGGCTGCAGGATCGAAATCGACAAACAGTTGTGCATCCTTAATCAGGCTTTCATAAATATGGGGAATTGCATTGAAAAAATCATCACACAATTCACTGATCTTCCGATTGAGCAAATTTTCGATCGGATCGAGAAGATCTTTAAAATCAAGTTGAAGCTGGGCCAGGTTCAGCTCAATAAGAGGAAGAGTGCATCGTTTATCAATCTTGAAAGGGAAGAGAAAATAGATCAGGTTGTCGGTGAACTGATGTGCCTTTGTCATTGAAGGCACCTCTTTCCTGAAGTTATTGTATTGTTTGAAAAGATAGGTGGGAAAATTTTCAAGATTGCTCATAATGTGTGAATATCAATCTGTAAAATTACACCAAAATCATTTTTAATCCTTGCTGATCTTAGGCGATTTCGGATTGAAGTTCGCCAGTTTGTTATATGAAGTGATGAGGCCCCTGATCACAGCCGAACTAAGCCCCTGGTGCTCCATTTCATTGAGACCGGAAATTGTAATTCCCTGCGGTGTGGTCACCTTGTCGATTTCTCTTTCGGGATGATTGCTTGTTTCAACAATAAGCTGAGCGGCTCCTTTGACTGTCTGCGCCGTTATCAGCTGTGACATTTCGGAGTTGAAACCGATCTCGATGCCTCCCTGCGACATGGCTCTCATAAAGCGCAGTGCGAAAGCAATTCCGCAGGCCCCCACAACCGTTGCAGCATCCATCATATCCTCGGGAATAACCAGCGTTTTTCCCATCCGGGCAAACATACCGTTCATCAGTTCTTCCTGTTCAGGAATTGTATTTTTAAAGGCTATGCAGGTCATCGATTCGCAAATTTCGAGGGCTGTGTTGGGCATGATCCGGAGCATTGGTAATTTGCCGGCAGCTTCTTCGATTTCCTTAAAAGTAACCCCTGTAACCGTTGATACCAGGATATGCTGCGGTGTCAGGTACTCTTTTATTTCTCCGGCAAGAGAAGAGAATTGCTGGGGTTTTACGGACGTGACAACAACTGTCGATTTTTTTACAGCCTCAATGTTATCGGATGAAACATGAAATCCCATTTCGCGCAGGTATGCAAGGCGCGATTCCCTTTTTTCTGTGATGATCAGATCATCGTATGTCACATATTTCGAATGGATAAGGCCTTTGGCCAGGGATGTACCCAGGTTACCACCACCCAGTATGGCGATTTTCATGTTTTTCATAAAACAGATGTTATTTGACTATAAACAAATGCCCGAAATGACCCACGGTCATATCGGGCATAAAATATGTTACAATCGAAAATATTACTTCCTGATGGCCTTGATGCCGGGAAGTTCTTTTCCTTCGATATATTCGAGCATTGCACCACCGCCTGTCGAAACATAACTTACCTTGTCGGCCAGTTTGTTTTTATTGATAGCGGCTACAGAGTCACCACCACCGATGAGGCTGAAAGCACCCTTGGCTGTGGCATCGGCAATTGCCTTTGCGATGGAGGATGTTCCGGCGGCAAATTTAGGCATTTCAAAAACGCCCATGGGTCCGTTCCACAGAATGGTTTTTGACTGCTTAATGACTTCGCTGAAAATTTTAATTGTTTCCTCACCAATATCAAGTCCCATCCAGCCGTCAGGAGTCTGATCAATTTTTGAAAGTGAAGTTGTTGCTTCGGCATCAAATTTATCAGCGTTTACGGCGTCTACAGGAAGGTAAACCTTTACATTATTTGCTTTTGCCTTTTCCAGTATACTTAAAGCCAGTTCGAGCTTATCTTCCTCGCATAATGAATTTCCAATTTTACCGCCTTTGGCTTTTATGAAAGTATAGGTCATTCCCCCGCCAATGATCAAGTTATCGATCCTGGGAAGCAGGTTTTCAATAACGAGAATTTTATCGGAAACCTTGGCCCCTCCCATAATGGCGGTGAATGGTTTCTGTGAGGATTTCAGCACCTTGTCCATTGCATCTAGTTCGGCAACGATCAGGTATCCGAACATCTTTTTATCATCGGGGAACAAATCAGCGATCAGAGCTGTGGAAGCGTGTGCCCTGTGGGCAGTTCCGAAAGCATCGTTTACATAGCAGTCAGCGTATGAAGCCAGTTTAGCTGTAAATTCCTTCTGTTTCTTTTTGAGCGCGTCCTTTGCAGCTTTTTTTTCTTCGTCAGAGACTGTTTCAGGAAGTTTGGGTTTGCCTTCTTCCTCAAGGTAGAAGCGGAGGTTTTCAAGAAGAAGCACTTCACCGGGTTTCAGTTCCGAAGAAAGTGCAACAGCCGATGCGCCAACACAGTCATCGGCAAACTTTACATTTTTTCCAAGCAATTTCTGCAAGGCAGGAATTACATGCTTCAGGGAGTACTTGTCCTGAGGTAAGCCATCGGGTCGTCCGAGATGTGACATTAAAATAGCCGAGCCGCCGTCGTTCAGAATTTTATTGATCGTAGGCAGAGCACCGCGGATACGGGTGTCGTCAGTTACTTCAAATGTTTTTTTATCAAGGGGAACATTAAAATCAACCCTAACAATAGCTTTTTTGTCTTTAAAGTTAAATTTATCTATTGTTTGCATGTTTGATTGTGTTGAGTTAATAATTGAACAAAGATAAAAAAGTTTTTTATTTACCTTTGGCAAACGCTTATTTTTAAAAGCATTACCACGATTTATATATATGTTTTTCAAAGATATAATCGGCCAGAAAAACCTGTTAAGCCGGTTCATAAACACGGTTAAGGAAAATCGCGTAAGTCATGCATGGCTTATGTTCGGGGAGGAGGGGACCGGCTCATTGCCTATTGCTCTTGCTTTTGCTTCGTATATATTATGTACAAACCGCCTTGAGGATGATGCATGTGGCACCTGCGCCAGTTGCAGGAAGACCCAGAAATATATCCATCCTGATATGCATTTTGTTTTCCCTGTAAACAAAACGCGAGAAGTGGATTCGGATTCAGTTGGCAGTGATGATTTCATATCGTACTGGAGATCGTTTATTTCCGAAAATCCTTATGGCAGGCTTACACAATGGTACAATCATATTGACCTTGATAACAAGCAGGGGATCATCAGTACGGATGAGAGCAAACGGCTGACTTCCAAACTGATGTTGAAATCCTTTGAGTCCGATTACAAGATTGTGATCATCTGGCATCCCGAAAAAATGAATGACCAGGCATCGAATAAGATCCTGAAACTCCTTGAAGAGCCTCCTGCACAAACAATATTTATGCTAGTTGCCGAGAATCCGGATATGTTGCTGACAACCATCCGGTCACGCTGCATTCCGGTTAAAATACCCCGTATCACCGATTCTGATATGATTGCCGCTCTCCGTGAGCGATTTGGAATTGAACAGGGCAGTGCAGTTGAAGTGGCACGGCTGGCTGAGGGCAATTATCTTAAGGCTATTGAAATGGCCGGAGATCCGGATGAAATCAACTTCAATTTTTTAAAATTCCGCGATCTGATGCGAAGCTGCCTGAAAAACAGTATTCCCGAGATCATTGGTCATGCTGAAGAGTTATCCGCACTGAACAGGGAAAAACAAAAATCATTTCTTGAATACGGCCTGGGAACAGTGCGGGAAAGCCTTGCCCTTCATTTCAATGAACCTGAAATTGTCCATATCCAGAACCGTGAAATGGAATTCACTCCCCGATTCGCTCCATTCATAACCGGGTTAAACATTTCGGGTTTCAATAAGGAATTAAGCCGGGCTGTTCATGACATTGAAAGGAACGGCAACGGAAAGATTATTTTCCTGGATCTCGGCCTGAAATTGGCCGGATTAATCAAGCGATAATCAGAAATCAAATTTTTCCTTAAGGTTCTTCAGTCCGTTCCGGCTGATTTTCAGAGAACTTCCGTTTTTCAGTTTGATTATGTAGTTATCCTTTGCATAAGGTTCGAGCTGAACTACCTGGTCCATACGGACAATGTATGACCGGTGGACGCGGATAAATTTCGATTCATCCAGGTGGTCTTCATAGTATTTCATTGTGCCTTGTTTCAGGTGTTTCCCCTCATCGGTATAGATCATGATATAATCATCCTGTGCTTCAAGGTAAATTATCTTGTCGACAGGGATCACCTTGATTTTTGTACCTGACTTAACCACAATTCTCTCAAGCTTTTCAGTAAGAGGCTGATGGACGAGTTGTGTTATTTTCTCCTCGGAGGTTTTACCTGACCGGATCCTTTCGGTTGCTTTCTGAATGGCTGTAAGCAGCCTTTCCTGCGAATAAGGCTTCAACAGGTAATCCACCGCATTCATCTCAAAGGCGCGGATGGCAAAGTCATTGTGAGCTGTAATAAATATGATTTCAGGAGGATCCTCAATAAGTTCAAGCATCTCAAAACCATTTAACTTTGGCATCTGGATATCGAGAAAGACAAGGTCGGGCTTGCAATCTGAAATCTGAAGTGCGCCTTCAAAACCGTTTTCACATTCTCCGATAATTTCTATGTCCTGGTTATTTTTCAGGTAATTCTTGATCAGTTCCCTGGCCAGTTGTTCATCATCAATTATAAGAGCCTTAATGGGTTCCATATATATTAGATTTGAGGAAATACAATACTTACTTCAAAACTGTTATTGTCCTTTCTCACTACAAAAAGGTCATCACGGTTATACAGGAGCCTCAGGCGGCTCCGGATATTTTTAAGACCGATTCCTTCACCCCTGTTCGACATGAAGTCCGGATCCCATTGATTCCGGATTATAACGCTCAATGCCGAAGAATTGCAGCTGCAGTTCATTTCAATAACCGATTCATCGGTGCTTTCATGAACACCATACTTCACAGCGTTTTCAAGAAGAGGCTGCAGGATAAGTCCTGGCAATTTCATACTCCTGCATGCCGATTCAACGTGCTGCTTAACGGAGAGGCGTTTGCCAAAACGGATTTTTTCAATATCCAGGTAGCGGTTTATATTTCCGATTTCCTCATCGAGTGTTGTCAGTTTTTCCTCTTTATGAGAGGTGGTGTACCTGAGGAATTCTGAAAGTTTGATAATCATTTCCTGGGCTTTGGATGGTTCAATCATTGTAAGGGAGCTGATCGAATTGAGACTGTTAAAGAGGAAATGAGGATTTATCTGTGATTTAAGCGATTTCAGCTCTGATTCCTTGACAAGTGCTTTAAGTTCAGCTTCTTTCAATTGGTTTTCCTTGTTATTCCTGTAATAGATCATCAGGAAATACACAAGAATCATTACTTCATAATAAAGAAGACCTATACCTGCACGCCACGGAACGGAGTTTCTGAGAAATTCGATATAAGGGATGTTATTGTGAAACAGTGAAACCAGTATGAAATAACTGATGCCGAGCCAAAAACTGATAGCCACTATGCCTCCTACGATATTATTAATGAGTGTGCTTAGAAGCTGTTCATCCTCCGAACGGCTGAAGAAAATGGGGAACCACAACCCCAGTCCGATTGCAGCAAAGAGTAGATTGGCCAGAACTGAATCCGTAAGAGCGGTGATTACTTCCACCCTGCCCGAAAATAAAAGCAGAAAAGAATGCAGGAACATGATGATGATCCATATTCCCGCATAATAATAAAATGTCCTGCTACTGCTTAATATGGGGTTTTGCATCCCTTTTCAATAAAGATCAGTCAAAATAGCTCTTTATTTCACCACCGCCAAAGAAAACGGTTCCCCTGATGATTAAAGTCGATCCGTTTTCAGTTGTTGTCTCAGGAACCCTGAATCGGTGTTTGTCACTGAAACCGCCAAAGAATGACATGACACGAATTTTCACTGTCCATCCTTCAGGAACAATCAGTTTCATCCCTCCAAACAGGCAGAACACGTCGATTACGTTTTCACCGGGGGCCAGCTTAGCCTTAAGCATATTATAGTTGAGACCGCCAAATACAGTGGTTACTTTACCGCCCTGAAATTGCTGTGATGTTACAATCCGGTCGCCGCCGCCAAAGAGGGCTATTTCATCAATATGGTCATCTCCTGTGAGAATTCTTTCGCCGTGACGTCGGTAATCGCCATCAAGCCTATGCCTCAGGATGATCATAAGACCTGCCGTAATCATAATAACCGGCCAGAAGATTTGCCAGAAATTAAAATTAAAATCAAAAAAATCACGCAGGTAAAGCAGGCCGCCAATCACGAATAAAACAACGCCGGTTGAACGGCGTCCGTGACCTGCCATAAACACTACGCCAAGCACCATCAATACAACTTCCCAACGGAAAATATAGCGTCTGATATCATAGTCGAGAAAGCCAAAAGCATTGGCAAGAAACAATAAGCCTGCCACAATGATGGCCACTCCAAGCAACAATCGGTGATCGCGATGTCTTTGTTCACTTATTCTTGGTTCCATTTTTATTCCTCCGAAATAGTAATTTCAATCAAATGTAAAAAGAATTGATAGTCTGGCATAAAACAAATCGGTGAACGACGGAATAAGACCGGTAAACGGTTAAAAACAAAAAAGGCGCAGAAACCTGCGCCCTTTTGAAAGTTCCGAAATATTATTTTGCTTTTCCCTGGTTGGCAACGGAATCCATTGCTTTCTTAATGGCATCCTGGTCGCCGAGGTAATAATGCCTTATCGGTTTCAGATCGTTGTCGAGCTCATAAACGAGAGGAGTACCTGTAGGAATGTTTAATTCGATAATGGCATCTTCAGTCATGTTATCGAGGTATTTTACAAGGGCTCTCAGACTGTTTCCGTGAGCGGCAATCAATACTTTCTTACCTGATTTAACAGCAGGAACGATGGTTTCGTGCCAATAGGGCAGGAATCTGTCAACTGTATCTTTCAGACATTCAGTTGTAGGAATATCCTTCGCAGGAAGATTTTTATAAGCAGGAAGATTTCCCGGGTAACGGGGGTCTGTTTTCTCGAGTGCGGGAGGAGGAACATCATAACTACGCCTCCATATTTTAACTTTTTCTTCTCCGTGAAGAGCGGCAGTTTCGGCCTTATTTAAGCCCTGCAGGGCCCCATAATGTCTCTCGTTAAGACGCCATGTTTTAATCCAGGGAATCCAAAGCAAATCCATTTCTTCAAGGGCAAGCCACAATGTCCGTAACGCTCTTTTCAAAACGGAAACATAGGCTACATCGAATTCATAACCGGCTTCTTTCATAACCTTGCCGGCATTTTTGGCCTCTTCCATTCCTTTTTCGCTCAGGTCCACATCAGTCCAGCCTGTAAAACGGTTTTCCTTGTTCCAGGTGCTTTCACCGTGCCGTAACAATACTATTTTATACATTAATTGTAATTTTTAAATGTGATTTCTTCTTATTTCAGTGCTTCAAATATACAAAAAAGTACTAATGCAGGCATAATACTTATTTTGTTATCAATTAGGCACTTTAATGAAGACAGGAGTGTGTCATCTGGCAAGAATGCCGTCATAAAAGTAGCCCAGATCTTCAATCGCATTCTGAACTTTACCCAGTTCAATCTGGTCACCCTTAATGGTTACTTCGCCGTTAATAATATCAGCAATGGCGGTGTCAATTCCAGAAATCCTTTTGAGTCCGTTTTCAACATTGATTTTGCAATGATTGCAATTCATTCCGCCGACTTTTACTTTTATTTGTTCCATAGTGAAATAGTGATTAGTTATCTGCTGTGAATCATATTTTTATCTTCACAACAGTTATACTCATACTGAACAGTAACATGATCGATTTTAAATTTGTTCAACAGAATTTTTCTAACCTGGTGCTGAAGCATTTCGGTTTCGCTTACCCTGAGGTCTGATCTGAGGTCGATATGACATTCAAACTGAATATCCTGGTCATTCAGGTTCCAGGCATGTACATGGTGAATATTATCGATTTCAGGTATGGATTCAAGTGCGGATTTCACTTCATTCAGATCAAGGCCATGAGGGGTTGACTGCATCAGGATGTCCACGCTTTCTTTAACAATAAGAAAGGTCTCCCTTAAAAGATAGATGCCCAGAAGAAAAGTAACAACCGGGTCAATCCAGTACACTTTAAAAAAGTAGATAAGAATGGCGCAAACTATTACAACTACTGATGAAACCGTATCACCAAGAAGGTGCAGGTAAGCTGCTTTAATGTTAATACTTGTGCGGGCGTTTTTTCGTAAGAGCATCACCGAGATCAGGTTTGCAAAGAAACCAATAACGGCCACCACGAACATGATTAAACCTTTTATGGGCTCGGGGTGCCCGATACGACGTACCGCTTCAATAAAAAGGTAAACAATAATGACTGCGAGGATAATGGCATTGAGCAGGGCGGCAAGGATCTCAATCCGCTTATAGCCGAAAGTCTTTTTTTCACTGTTATTTTTATGGCTGATCAGGGTGGCCAGGTAAGCAATGAATAACGCGGAAGTGTCTCCCAGGTTATGCAGCGCATCTGAAACAAGGGCAAGGCTGTTTGAAACAATTCCCCCGATTATTTCAGCCACTGAAATAACGAGGTTTAGCACAGTTGACCAGATTAGCTTTCTTTTTTGCAGATCGTTACCTGCACTTACATTATCGTGATGGTGGTGATGATGGTGATGATCATGACTCATGCTGCTTCCTTTGATTTAGGCCATTTCCATATAATTAATGCTATGCCTGCCATAACAAAGGGTATGCTTAACAACTGTCCCATATTAATCGCCATAGCATCTTCAAAGTTTTCCTGGTTCTGCTTGATAAATTCAATTAAGAACCGGGCTGTGAATAACAGAACGAGGAATACCCCGAAAATAAATCCATCTTTTCTTTTGTTTCCAAGAGCATAAAATATGCCTAACAGGATGAAAAAAATCAGAAGATAGCTGACCGCTTCATAAATTTGGGTCGGATACCTGGGTAATCCGCCGATAGTTGCCGTAAGCCATAATTTCCGGTCACGGTTTTCGACCTTATAATTAACGGAATCGCCGTTAATCAGGAAAACGTTGTTATCATAATTAAACCGTTTCATGTCTTCTGCAAGCTGGTATTTGCCAAATTTCTCAACCCTTGCGACGTCTTTAACTTTTTTGGAGAATTCAATATTCACAAGGAGTGGAACACCCTTTGTAGCCGGAAAGTTTAAGGAATCTGACTTAGTGAACGACACATTATCGATGGTGCCTTCATACCGGTGCATGAGAACTCTTGACAGGTCGTTTGTAAATACAAAACCATGTGCTGTTTTGGTGGGGTTTCCATATATTTCCGAATTCATCAGGTTACCTGTACGGATACAGCATCCCGCAAGTGCAGTAACAATAACGATCATGTCCATTGTCCAGAGGTAAGCCGATTTTGTTTTTCTGGAGAACAGGTAAATACCGATGAGGATGCCTATAGCAGCGCCGTGACTGGCCAGTCCCTGGAATCCGGTAAATTCAAAATCGTCACCTATTGTACCTCTCCAGGGCAGGATTATTTCAAGGGGATGATGTATGTAATAGTCGAATTCATAAAAAAGACAATGGCCCAACCGGGCACCGATAATTGTACTTAAAACCATGTAAACTGTAAGCCTGTCGAGTAATTCAACTGTCAATCCCTGTTTCTTGAAAATCCGCAGAAGGATTATGTATCCTAAAACAAAACCAAGAGCAAAAAGAAGGCTGTAATACCTTACCTCAAATTTGCCAAAGTCAACAATCTGAGGAGTTACATTCCAGATCACATAGTTTAAAGACATATTGGTATTTAATTTAATATGCAAATCTAGCAAAACTACCTATAAGGCAATGTTTTTGTTGTTTATATTTGTGCTCTTGACGATACCATGCGAAACAGTTTAGTCATAACAGCCATACTTGTTTTACTTTTTCAGGGATGTGCTAAAATAGGACAACCGACCGGTGGTCCGAAGGATGTTTATCCACCTGAGTTCATAGGGAGTAACCCACCCAACCATTCAGTGAATTTTTCAGGCGATCAGGTTGATATTGAATTCAACGAGTTCATCCAGCTGAAAGATCAGAATAAGGAAATCCTTGTATCACCTCCTATGAAGGAAAAACCGCTGATCAGGGTAAGGGATAAGTCCATCCGGGTTACCTTCAATGAAGAATTACAACCACAATCGACGTATACTCTTAATTTCGGAAAATCATTATCTGATTTGAATGAAGGTAACCTTCTTCCCGATTTCGAATATGTTGTATCAACCGGGAGCAGTATTGATTCTCTCTCAGTTACCGGAACAGTCACAGATGCTTTTACCCTTAAGGCGGGCAAAGATGTACAGATGCTTGTGATGTTATATGAAAATCTTTCAGATTCGGCTCCTTTGATAGAAATTCCCAAATACTACGGCAGGGCTAATGAAAATGGCTTGTTTGCCGTAAATAATATTCATCCGGATACATTCAGGGTGATTGCCTTACAGGATGCCAATAATAACCTGATGTACGATCCGGGAATTGAAAACATTGCTTTCCTGGATTCATTCCTGGTTATAAATTCATCAAACGTTCACAGAGAAACCTTTATAAAGGACACGGTTAAAATTATAACCGATGTCGAAAAACCTCTCAGGAAGAACAAACAGGACACCACTCGTGCCGATACAATTATAGCACCCGGTAAAGTGCTTAATGCAGTAAGTATTACTCTGAACTCATTTATTGAAGAAAACAGCAAAGTTTTCATAACGGCCCGCGAGAGAAAATTGGAGAATAAATTTATGTTCAGCTTTAACCGGCCTTTGTTCGACAGCCTTCAGATTCAGCCTCTCAATTTCAGAGCATCAAGGGACTGGATCATTCCTGAACCTTCTGTAACAGGAGATACTATTGATTTCTGGGTAAAAGATACAGTAACGGCCCGGATGGATACGTTTCTTCTCAGGCTTACTTACACTACAACGGATTCGACCGGAAGCCTTTACTCCAGATCAGACACGATAAAGCTTCGTAAATCAGCAGGCGAAAAAGGAGAAAGAGGAGGCAGAAGACGAAACCGGGATAATGAAAAAGAAGAAAATGCAAAAACCCTGATCCTCAATGCTCTTCTTTCAGGCAGAAGTACACATGATCTGAACAGTCCGCTGAGAATTTTGTCATCTACGCCGGTTGAGTCGATTCAACCAGACAGTATCGTTTTTTTGAAAAAATCGGATACAGTTTTTGTCGCGACTGATTTTAAGATCGAAAAGGAAGGCCTCAGGAAAGTAAAAATTACCAATCGCTGGGATGAATCAACCCAGTACAAAATATTACTAAAGCCGGGCAGCATCAGAGACATTTACGGATTCACGAATGACTCAACCGATATCAGCTTTTCAACCCAATCGGTTGATTACTACGGCAATATATTGCTTACTTTGAGTAGTTCGGTTTATCCCATAATTGTTCAGGTAACCAATGAAAAAGGATATGTGGTCCGCACCGCTGTTGCCCGGCATGACGGATTGATCACATTTGACTTCATGCCTCCAGGGAAATATGGCTTCAAGGCCATATATGACAGGAATGACAATGGCCAATGGGATACAGGGAATTACCTGAAGCATATTCAGCCTGAAAAGGTATATATTGCAGCATCACCGCAGGAATTACGATCAAACTGGGACATGGAAACTTCGTGGACGATACCTTCTAAATAATGAGTAATTAACACCAATAAATTCCTGCCTTACAATTAATTTTTTACATTTGCCTTTCAGTTCTATTAATATGACAAGTAATGACCAACGGTTGTAATGGCCGTGGATGCCATAAATTAGTTAAAGACGCCACTGAATCAGTCACATGCCTCGATATCGGAGGTAATAAACTGGATACATTCAACTGGCTTGAAGATATTCCCGAAGCTTATCAGAATTGCGATATTATTGAAGTCAGGTTTAAGAACACAAGAAAAGCCTATTTCAAAAATGTTAATGATCTGAAGTTAAAAAAAGGCGATATAGTAGCAGTGGAGGCTTCTCCAGGACATGATATCGGAATCGTTTCACTTACCGGGGCACTGGTGAGGCTGCAACTTGAAAGGAACAACATACCTGTTGAGGGTACTGAATTCAGGAAGATATACAGGAAGGCAAAACCGGCAGACATCGATAAGTGGAATGAATCGATGGCACTTGAGTTTTCCACAATGATCAAATCGCGTAAAATTGCGCTGGATCTGAAACTTGATATGAAGATAGGGGATGTGGAATACCAGGGCGACGGTACTAAAGCCATATTCTATTATATTGCCGATGACAGGGTGGATTTCAGGGAGCTCATCAAAGTGCTTGCCGAACAGTTAAAGGTAAGAATTGAAATGAAACAGATCGGTGCCCGCCAGGAAGCCGGAAGGATCGGTGGCATCGGGTCATGCGGCAGGGAATTATGCTGTTCGACTTGGATCACCAGTTTCGTTTCGGTTACTACCAATGCGGCACGTTACCAGGAAGTTTCACTGAATCCTCAAAAGCTTGCGGGCCAGTGTGGCAAACTTAAATGCTGCCTGAATTATGAGCTGGCCTGTTACCTGGACGCCCAGCAGGATTTTCCGAATACATCTGTTCCTCTTGAAACCGAACAGGGACCGGTTTTCCATCAAAAAACCGATGTATTCAAAAGGCTTATGTGGTATTCATCGAAAAGGGATATGCCTGCCGAGATCATATGTCTTTCGGTTGATCACGTGAAGGAAATTCAGGAGAAAAACAGGCGCGGGGAAAAGGTCAAGAAGCTTGAAAGCGTTGAGAATAGCAATATTGCCCCAATAATTGATTACCAGTATAAAAATGCCGTTGATGAAAAGCTGTTAACCCGGTTTGAGGACAAGCCCGGTAGCGGCGGCAAGCCTCAGAATAAGAAAAGGCATCATCATAATAAACACAGAAGATGAAGATTAAGCTCAGTATAATATTCGCCCTTGTGTTGCTGAGTTTTTCATGCGATAAGCAGAGGGTTTATGAACAATTTGTCAGCATTGACGGCAAATCATGGGATAATTCCGATGTGATTAACTTCAATGTAAACATTGAAGATACCGTTTCCTTACAGAACGTATACCTGGCCATCCGTAATACCGGACAGTATGAATACAGCAACCTGTATGTTTTTATAACGGCGGTTTCGCCCAATGGTGTGCAGTCAAGGGATACCACTGAAATTACACTGGCCGATGCCCGTGGTAAATGGCTTGGCAAAGGATCAGCATCGATTTATACATTATACTATCCTTTTCGCGAACATATACGGTTTCCGCTTCGCGGCATTTATCAGTTCCGGATCGAACAGGCTATGTGGATCAAAGATCTGAAGCACATCAGCGATGTCGGTTTGAGGATTGAGAAAGTAAGCAAAAAGAAATAATTCAGGCACTACCAGTTTATGAAGAAGAAAATGCAGCGCTTTGCTGAGATGGAAACATTTCCGAATGTCATCCAGCCTGCGTTTGACGAGGTTTTTGGGAAACAACACCGTCTGAAAGGCAACTGGGCTGGCTCAGAGTTCCTCAATCCGAACCCGCTGATCCTTGAACTGGGCTGTGGTAAAGGTGAATATACAGTCGGACTTGCCAGAAGACATGCTGAAAAGAACTTCATCGGTATCGATATAAAAGGATCAAGAATGTGGCGGGGCGCAAAAACTGCAGTGGATGAAGGTGTAAAAAATACCCGGTTTCTCAGAACTCATATCGAAATGATCAATTCCTTTTTTGCTCCTGATGAGGTTGATGAAATCTGGATTACCTTTCCCGATCCCCAGTTAAAGAAGAAAAGAAAAAGACTTACTTCACCGGGTTTTTTATCGCGTTATTCACTTTTTCTAAGGAACAACGGACTTGTCCATCTGAAGACCGATAATGATGTATTGTACGGGTACACATATGACTTAGCAGTTCTGAACGGTTTTACAATCAGATTCAGTACAACCGATCTCTATTCCTCGGGCATTGAGGGAACAGCAGTTGAAATCCAGACCTTTTATGAACGCCAGTTTCTTTCACAGGGAATGAAAATTAATTATCTCTGTTTTGAATTACCCCATGGAAAAGAAATCCTCGAACCGGAAGACGATAAGCCCGAAGGATGACAGCTTTTTCACAAGGGTTTATGATATTGTCCGCCTGATTCCGCCCGGACGGGTTACATCTTACGGTGCCATAGCCAAATATATAGGTTCACCGCAATCATCGCGCATGGTTGGCTGGGCCATGAATGCTTCACATGACGATGCAGGTATCCCGGCTCACCGGGTCGTAAACCGGAATGGTATGCTTTCCGGAAAACATCACTTCAGGCATCCTGACCTCATGCAGGAATTGCTGGAAAGCGAAGGGATTGAAGTTCAGAACGACAGGATAGTAAACTTCAGAAAGCATTTTTGGGATCCTTATAAAGAATTATTCTAAATAATTAAGGAATTAATTGAAAGAGTAGTAATTTTACAGCCTTACTAATAATTAAGGTTGTCATAATGAATTTCACAGAAAACCAGGTACTGCAAACCTTACGGAAAGTCGTTCACCCTGCTGCAGGTAAAGATATTATCACCATGCACCTTGTGAATGATCTGTCAGTAAGCGATCAATCTATAAATTTTACTCTTGAATTTCCCAGCGGAAATGACCCGTTGAAATCATCGATTAAAAGAGCATGTACCAAAATACTGCAGGACACTTTCGGAAGTGATGTTACTGTTGATGTGGAACTTAAGTCACCTCCGGTTCAGGCGCCTGAGCCAAGAAAGTATCTTAAGGACACAAGGAATATAATAGCCATCGCATCAGGTAAAGGTGGGGTAGGAAAATCGACTGTTGCAGTCAACCTGGCTGTAATGTTTGCTCAGACAGGGGCAAAAGTGGGACTCATTGATGCCGACATTTTCGGTCCTTCAATTCCCAAGATGCTTAATGCCGAATATGTAAATCCTTATGTGAATAAAGTAAATGGTAAGGATCTGATTGTACCGATTGAGCGGTTCGGTGTAAAAGCCTTATCCATGGGTTTCTTTGTCAACCCTGACGAAGCAACGATATGGCGGGGGCCGATGGCTTCCGGAGCTTTCCAGCAGTTGCTCGGAGATGCCGAATGGGGACCGCTTGATTATATGTTTATCGATCTTCCGCCGGGAACAAGTGATATTCATCTCACCCTGGTTCAAAGTGTTCCTGTAACAGGCGCAGTTATTGTAAGCACTCCCCAGGATGTTGCCCTTGCTGATGTGGTAAAAGGAATCAACATGTTTCGGAATCCTGCTGTCAACGTTCCGGTACTGGGTTTAATTGAAAATATGGCCTGGTTCACCCCGGAAGAATTACCCGAAAACCGGTATTATATTTTCGGTAAAGAAGGCTGCAGTAAACTGGCTTCACAGTTCGGGATTCCCCTGCTTGGCCAGATACCGCTTATACAGGGAATACGGGAAGGCAGCGATGCCGGCGAACCGATTGTCGGAAAAAAAGGACCTGCAAGCGAGGCATTCAAAACAATAGCAGATAACCTTACCCTTCAGCTAATTAAAAGGAATTCCAATATGGACCCTACAAAAGTTGTTGAAATCACTAAAACAAGAGCTAACATCAACCATAAATAACCCGGTTATGGAAACAAATCGTGAAAATATTCTGAGCAACATCAATACAGCCATTGAAGAAATAAGGCCTTACCTCAAAGCTGACGGTGGAAATGTGGAACTTGTAGACCTTGAACCCGATAATACTGTAAAAGTCAGGTTAATGGGTGCATGTGATGGTTGTCCTTTCAGCATGATGACGCTGAGAGCCGGCATAGAACAGGCCATCCGGAAGAAATTTCCGGAGATGAAGGAGTTGGTGGCGATTGAGTAAATCAGGGATCAGTAATCGGTGACTGGTAACTGGTGACTGGTAACTGGATTTAAGAAGAATTTCTTAGGCCTTAATACCTTATTACTTAAATACTAACAGACTACAGACTAACAGACTAAACCGAATACCGAAGAATGATTATAGAATCCGCGTACTATTTAATTTCGATTTCAGTAACCTTTCGGATATCACGCGAAGAAGAGCCGGCAGCAATCTGGTATTTACCGGGTGAAACAAACCAACGGTGACCAGCCTCATTGTACCAGGCAAGTTGTGATACAGGGATCTTAAATGAAACCGTAACCTCTGTATTTTTTGGAACCGGTACTTTTTTAAATGCTTTTAATTCACGTACAGGTTGCAAAACAGTGGCATCATTATGTGAAACGTAGATTTGCGCTGTTTCGAACCCATCCATTTTTCCTGTATTTTTAATTTTTAGCGAAACCCGAATGGTATCATTCTTCCCGGCCTTCTGGTTTTCAACTTTAAGGTTGTTATAATTGAAATTGGTATAAGACAGTCCAAAACCAAAGGGATACAGAGGACTAATGTTTTTATTGTCAAACCACCTGTAACCTACAAGGATTCCTTCGGAGTACCTCAATGAGTCATTTCCCGGGAAAGCACCCAATGCATGAGCAGGAGAATCAGCAAGTTTTTCAGGAATGGTAAACGGTAGTCTACCTGAAGGGTTGACTTTACCAAGAATAACATCAGCAAGAGCAT
This sequence comes from Bacteroidales bacterium, assembly GCA_035299085.1. Taxonomy (NCBI): domain Bacteria; kingdom Pseudomonadati; phylum Bacteroidota; class Bacteroidia; order Bacteroidales; species Bacteroidales bacterium. The sequence goes on from DATGXG010000036.1 coordinate 126,466, forward strand.
ATCCTGCCTGTGAGCCATTAAACCATGACCATAAAATCGTACTTGCAGTTGCTTCTGCAGTTCTCATATCAACCGGTGCCCCAGCCACTACAACAACTATCGTATTGCGGTTAGCCATACAAACGGCCTTAATAAGTGAATCCTGGCCAAACGGAAGATTCATGGACAGTCGGTCAAAGCTTTCAGTTTCAACTTCGCGGTTGTTGCCAACAAAAAGAATAGTCATATCAGCCTTTGAAGCAGCATTAACAGCCTCTGCCAGCAGTTTTTCATTGGGAGTATTGTCGGGAACAAACCGGCGCACAAATTTAGATTGGTAACCCTGAACATAATTAATTTTTACATCAGGCCCCAGGCGGTCCTTTAATCCTTCGAGCGGTGTAATTTCGTAACGGGCTTTCACTCCGGCACCAAAACCACCCAGTGCGTTCTTTGAGACAGCAGTTTCACCGATAACGGCGATACTTTTTAATTTAGCCGGGTCTAAAGGCAGAATTTCCTTTGTGTTTTTGAGGAGAACAATACTCTGAGCGGCCACATCATAAGCCACCCTGTTATGTTCGGGTGTGGAGACAAGACTATCGGTAACTTTCGGTTTCCGCGATGTGAACAGGCAAACCCTGAGAATTCTTTTGACTTTTTCATTGATTACTTCTTCGGGTACAAGTCCTTTTTTAACTGAATCAAGTAAAGGTTTGTTGAAATACCTTTCAGTTCCCATCTCTATATCAAGTCCGTTAAGAGCTGATTTAACAGTACTATGGGTACCTCCCCAGTCGGAAATCACCATTCCTTTAAAGTTCCATTCATCGCGCAATACCTTATTCAGAAGGTAATCGTTCTCAGCACAATAATCGCCCCGTAATTTATTATAGGCCGCCATAACGCTGTAGGAACCTCCTTCGGTGACAGATGCTTTGAATGCCGGCAGATAAATTTCCTGCAAGGCCCGTTCATCAATCAATACATTAACACGGCCACGGTTCGTTTCCTGGTTATTTACAGCAAAGTGCTTTACACAGGAGGCGACGCCTGTTGACTGTACTCCTTTTACATAACCCACAGCCAGCCTGGAATTCAACCAGGGATCCTCGCTCATATATTCATAAGTGCGGCCGTTTAGAGGAGTACGTGTAATATTCACTGCAGGTCCGAGTAAAACGTCTTTACCTCTTGTCCTTGCTTCTTCGCCCATAGCAACCCCATATGCATATGCCATATCAGGATTCCAGGTCGCGGCTAATGCTGAACCCGTAGGGAAAAAAGTTGCCGAATCCGTCGTCAACCGTAACGGAGCCCATGATTTTTTGCCTAATTCCTCACGAATACCAAAAGGGCCGTCTGTATAGTGTAAATCGTTTATGCCAAGTCGTTCAATCCCTGCCGATGTGAAAAGACCATTACCGCAAAGCATATTTACTTTTTCTTCAATAGTAAGCAGCTTTATAATACTGTCAATTTTTCTTTCGTCAGCCGGATTAGTAATATCAACATAGGATGTACGCTGTTGTGACTGTGCGCAGCTGAGTGTTAAGAAGATGAAAATAAAGAAGTTAAAAACAGAAGATACTTTCATAACGATTCAGAATTTAGGTTTAACAGGTTCTTTGCCGACAATATTAAAACAAATATGGCTTAATGCCAAAAACATAAAATGATTTCCTCCGTATACATCTCAAACATTAAAAATAGCACCATGAAAAGAATTTGCACTGTATTGATATTGTTTTCCCTCGTGATTGGCGGATTTTCCCAGGACGGTAACCTCAAAACCCAGACTTACTTCCGGGTGGGTTATTCAATGCCTACATGGAAATATTACGGTATGGACGGTAAATCGGATTGGCAGGATGGTACTAAAAGAGTCGGGGGTTTATTTGAGGTCGGGAATATTTTTATGCTGAATGCAATCAAACTTGCACCCGGCATGAGAATAGGAATTAATGTGGATTATCTTTCTATTGATTATAACCAGTTCAAAATAAATGATCAGACCTATGATTTCTTTTACGGAGGAAGTAAAATAGGGCCTTCCTTCTCTTACTCTCCGGTAAAGCATCTTGTTTTTGATACTTATTTTAAAATTAACCCGGTTTGGGTGTCCGGAGCTTTGCAACCGGCAACTCATAACACCGAAGATGAGAATGATTTTTATCTCGGGTTTATGGGATTAAAATATTCAGTGGGTTTGAATGTGCGGTATTCCGTATTGATGATGGGCTTTGAATTCAACCCGGGCAATGTTAAAATGCGTTGGTTAAGCAAGGACGATGGCGGATTAACGGATGATTATTATGGCAATGCCAATGATAACGGGAAGAAAACTCCTGTTCCAAACATGCATTTTACATTGGGCCTCAGTTTCTGAAAAACAGGTTTAGCCTAGGCTATATAAGTCATCAGGGGGATAGAGGTATGGAATAATTAAAATTCCATATCTTTATCCCCTTGATTATTTAATGTTTGCTATACGAATGACCCGGGAACTTTATCTGGTTAACACTCTTTCACGCAAAAAGGAGAAATTTATTCCTGTCAATCCTCCCTATGCAGGCATGTACGTTTGCGGTCCCACAGTATACAGTGATCCACACCTCGGCCATGTCAGACCTGCTGTAACGTTTGACGTGCTTTACAGGTATCTGAAGCACCTGGGTTATAAAGTGAGGTATGTAAGGAATATAACCGATGTAGGCCATCTTGAGGATGAAGTAACAGGCGAAGGCGAAGACCGGATCCAGAAAAAAGCAAGGCTTGAACAGCTTGAACCGATGGAGGTTGTGCAGCATTATGCCAACCGCTACCATCATTATATGGAGAAAATGGGACTTCTGCCTCCCTCCATTGAACCGCAGGCTTCAGGGCATATTATTGAACAGCAGGAACTGATAAAGAAAATACAGGAAAAGGGATTCGCCTATGAAGTGAATGGTTCAGTGTATTTCGACCTTGACCGGTATAATGCGGAATATGGTTACGGCAAATTATCCGGCAGAAATCTTGATGAAATGCTCAGTAACACACGCGAACTGGAGGGACAAAGTGAAAAGCGGAACCCGCTTGATTTTGCACTCTGGAAAAAGGCCGAGCCCTCGCACCTCATGCACTGGCCGTCAGTATGGAGCGAAGGTTTCCCGGGATGGCACCTTGAGTGTTCAGCCATGGGCATGAAATACCTGGGAGAAGAATTTGATATTCACGGAGGAGGAATGGATCTTATCTTCCCGCATCATGAATGCGAGCTTGCACAATCTACCGTGGTAACCGGAAAACCGCATGTACGGTACTGGGTGCACAACAACATGATCACGATTAACGGTCAGAAAATGGCCCGGTCAAAAAATAACTTCATTACCCTTGAAGAAATGTTTACCGGAGGTCATCCTCTGCTTGAGAAAGCGTTTTCACCCATGACAATCCGCTTTTACATGCTCCAGGCCCATTATTCGAGCCAGGTTGATTTTTCAAACGAAGCACTAAAGGCTGCCGAACAAGGTTTGGGCCGACTGATGAAGGCCATGGATGTCCTGGCAAAACTGAAGCCATCGGGATCATCGACTGTTGACGTTGATACTTTAATTGATAATGCCTACACGGCATTAAGCGATGATTTGAATACCCCCATTGTGCTGGGTTACCTGTTTGAAGCAGTGAAAATAATTAATTCGGTAAATGACGGAAAAGCCGGCATTGATGCTGAAAACCTGGAAGCGCTTAAAAATTTCATGCAGACTTTTGTATTTGAGCTGCTGGGATTGATGCCTGAAAATTCAGGAGATGACCGGGATGCTGCACTTTTGGACGGAGTGATTAATCTCGTTTTGCAACAAAGGCAGGAGGCCAAGGCCAGGAAGGATTACGCCGCTTCGGATTTAATCAGAAATCAGCTGGCCTCCCTGGGAATACTAATAAAGGATACCAAAGAAGGAGCTACCTGGGAAAGACAATAATACCGTTTATTTAACCAGATTTTAACTTCCATTCAGTAGCACTTGTATTCATTACTCCGCTATGGTCACTATTCATATCATCATATCCGATCGTATACCTGGACAATGAAATTCCGGTTTCCATCGCAAATTTTTCCCCTATATAATACATCCCCGAGAATCCGAATCCATAAAATTGATTTGCATGAAATTGTAAATCAGCCTCATATATGGTCGAAAGAATAGTTTCAGGAAGATAAGAGAATGTGAAGCCTAACTGGAAGCTATGTTTTCTTTCATAATTTTGCGCCGATGAATTCAGACTTGCTGCAATAAACAGAAGGGTTAACAGGGTTTTCATAGGAAGGATCTTCAGGTGTATAACTTGATTCATTAACTTTGAAACCAATTTATAAAAAATTATGAATTCCTGTTTTTTTAGGCGCCGGTTTGCACATGTGGTTACGATAGGTGATATTCCTCTGGGCCGTGAATACCCGGTGAGGGTACAATCGATGGCCAATACACTCACCAATGATTTTACAGCCAGTGTGGCCCAATGCAAAAGGATCAGTGACGCCGGCGGAGAGTATGTGCGATTTACTGTTCCTTCATTGTCTGACGCAGATGCCTTTGCCGAAATTAAAAGGCAGTTGAGGAATTCGGGTTACAATACTCCATTGATAGCTGATGTACATTTCAATCCCGATATAGCACTGAAGGTTTGTGAAACGGCAGACAAAGTGCGGGTCAATCCGGGCAACTTTAAGGATATTCAGAAATTTGTCGAGCTTGTAAGAAAATGCCTGGAAAACAAGGTGGCCATCCGCATCGGAGTGAATCACGGTTCGCTGTCAGAGCGGATAATGGACAAATATGGCGACTGTCCCGAAGGCATGGCAGAATCAGCCATGGAATTTCTGCGGATATGCAGGCAGGAGAATTTTGACCAGGTGGTGGTATCGATGAAATCCAGTAATGTAAGGGTAATGATTTATGCAACCAGGCTGATAACCGAAAGAATGGATAAAGAAGATATGCATTTCCCACTGCACCTGGGTGTAACTGAGGCCGGGGAAGGTGAAGACGGAAGAATCAAGTCGGCCGTGGGAATCGGAACGTTGCTTGCCGAAGGGATAGGGGATACAATCCGGGTTTCACTTACCGAGGAACCGGAGGAGGAGATTCCGGTAGCGAGGAAGATTGTGGAGAGTGCGAGAGTGGGAGAAGGGGAGAGTGGGAGAAGGGGAGAAAATCAGACGAGACAGGGAGAAGAGAGTAGTAAGAAAGTGAGACGGTATGAGTTTCAGAAAAGGATAACCAGGAAAGTTGGGAATATCGGGGGAGGGCAGGTTCCGGTTGTTGTTGAATCAGATATAATTCCCGGTGATATTTTATTAACGGAAGTAACGAAGGATACCATTGAAAATGCGCTGAAAACAAGAGAACCGGGAAATGATAAAAAAGTCCTTGTATACAAAGCAGATCGCGAAAATGCATATGCTGATCTTTGCGGTCTCAGGCTTCTGCTTGAACAAATGAACAATGATCTTCCTGTTATATTCAAGCTGGAGTTAAAAGAAAAATCGACTGACGACTTTATGATCAGAAGCGCAGTTTGCCTGGGGGGAGCATTCATCGACGGTTTCGGTGACGGGATCTGGTTAGAGAATGCATATCCTTTCGAAAAAGAATTTATACATTCGGTTGCTTTTGGTATCCTTCAGGCCTGCAGGACCAGGATGTCCAGAACGGAATACATTTCATGCCCGTCATGCGGCCGTACAAATTTCAATCTTATTGAAACGGTGGGCCGTATTAAGAAGGCCACATCCCATCTGAAGGGCCTGAAAATAGGGGTCATGGGATGTATAGTCAATGGTCCCGGCGAAATGGCCGATGCCGATTATGGTTATGTGGGCGCAGGCAAAGGAAAGATTACCCTGTATAAGGCAAGGGAAATTATCAAAAGGGCAATTCCTGAAGAAAATGCCGTAGATGAGCTGATCAGCCTTATTAAAACTAACGGCGACTGGACAGAACCGCAGGGCTGATCAGAAGGTAATTGAAATAATGTCTTTCATGGCAATGGCAATGTCAGCCTTCTCATTATTGAGCGGATTGATAACCTGCACATGGATTTCATTGTATTTATCGGCAGGGTTATAGCAGCTCATCACCAGCTCAGCCTCATCCAGTTTTGCCACTACACCGTTCTTTTTTGTAACGGTTATTGTTCCTTTCTGATTTCCCTTTGAAGGAACCGGGGTGGCAGTGAATCCTGAAAGTTCCAGTTTGCTGATATCCTTATAATCGTTTATTTCTGTATGATTGCCGTTATACTTGCCTTTCAGTGTGGTGAAATTGGAGGCGTAAGCATTCGATTCACATTTCAGCTTTCCGAAATGATACGCTTCGATAAACTTTCCGTCTTTCAAATGGATTACGGCTTTGACAGGTGACTGACCGGTGGCATGAACAAGAATTGCAGCCAGCAACGTGCTTACAAGGAAAAACTTCTTCATAATTGCCCTGATTTAGTTTTAGAGACGACCAATTTGGCCGTCTGTACAATAAACGGCAATTCAAAGAAAATGTTATGTGATATCAATCACCCGGTTGGGGAATCAGGAAATGAAAACATCGGTGAGTGACAGCGGCTTTTTCATCTGTATGGTATGAAAACCCAGTAACCTTGCCGTATCGATATTTTCAATAAAATCGTCAATAAACAGGCTTTCGGCAGGATGGATACCGGCATCTTTTATCAGGTAGTTAAAAATATCGGCGTTGGGTTTTCTCAGTTGAAGCTCATAGGAATAATATGTTTTTTCAAATACGGATTCATACCCATCAACGCCATATTTATCCTTAATATATTTCGAATAGAAAGGGAGATGAATGCCGTTTGTATTGCTAAGCAGGAAAGTGCGGTAATTTTTGCGAACCTCCTGCAGAATATTCCACCGTACTTCCGGCAATTCACCAAGAAGTGAATTCCAGGCATTATCAATCATTTCATCAGTAACCGTATTGGAAGTCATAGTCTTGACCCTGTCACGAAATTGCTGCGGAGTGATTTTACCCACTTCAAAAGGAATAAACAGGTCGTCGTTGGGGTCATGCGGAACCGATTCATCAAAGATATGAAGTCCGAGATCGATAAACGCCTTTTTGGCCCTGTCGAAGTGAAGATCGGTGATCACTCCTCCCCAGTCGAAAATTATGTTCTTTATTTTGGTTTTTCCGTTGTAAATTGCACCTGACAATGTCATGACTGAATTTTTTACAAAAGAAGTGTTTTCTGATCATTTATGAAAGTAAAGGGCCGGCATTTTGAAACAATATGGATCCATCCGGATAATTCTGCGATAGTGCAAATCATTGACCAGCGGTTTTTACCATTCCGCTTTATCATAGAGGATATTCATTCGGCCGAAGAAATGTATGTAGCCATTAAAGACATGCATCTTCGGGGCGCACCACTTATCGGTGCTGCCGGGGCACTGGGTGTTTACCTGGCCCTGACAGCCTGTAATGATAAGGTAATCGGCAAATCCTATATTACCAAAAAAGCGGAGTATTTGAAATCTTCAAGGCCAACAGCAATTAACCTCAACTGGGCTGTTGACCGGGTAGTGAACGCCCTTGGCGAAGGGGGTTCAAGGCAGGAGCTAATTGAGATCTCCCGCAGGATCTGCATCGGAATCATTGATGAAGAACGACATAATTGCCTGAAAATTGGTGAGTACGGGCTTGAAATCATAGAAAAGATAAGCCGTGAGAAAAAAGGAGAGCCGGTGAACATACTCACTCACTGCAATGCAGGCTGGCTGGCTTGTATAGATTACGGTACAGCTACGGCACCTATTTATCTGGCCCACGATAAGGGATTGAAGGTACACGTTTGGGTTGATGAAACCAGGCCCCGGAACCAGGGAGGGCGGCTCACATCTTGGGAACTGCAGCAGCATGGTGTTCCCTGTACTGTAATTGCTGATAATACCGGGGGTCACCTGATGCAGGCCGGAATGGTAGACATGGTAATTGTAGGTTCGGACAGGGCGTCACCCTATGGTGATGTGGTCAATAAAATAGGTACTTACCTGAAAGCTCTTGCAGCTTTTGATAACCATATCCTGTTTTATGCCGCATTACCTTCTTCAACAATCGATTGGACATTGAGTGAAGGCGCCGGAGAAACACCAATTGAAGAAAGAAACGGGAATGAAGTTACTTTTATGGAAGGGCTTAAGAACGGGGAAGTAATGGAAGTTGAGATCCTGCCACCCGGAACGCCTGTTGCCAATTACGGGTTTGATATTACTCCTGCCCGACTTGTAACCGGAATAATTACTGAAAGAGGAATTTCAAATGCAAACAAAAAAAGTATATTTACATTATTTCCTGAGAGAAACTTAAACCCTGTCAAAGAATGAAAATAGCAATTATTGGCGGAACAGGACTGGCCGTACCCGAATATCTGGCAGATAGAAAAGAAGTTAAAATTGATACTCCTTTTGGCAAACCGGATCCGGTAATTTATTCGGGTGTTAGTGATGGCATTGAAATTTTCCATTTGGCAAGAAATGGAGTCAATAATGAATTACCGCCTAGTAAGATCAACTACAAGGCAAATATGTATGCGTTAAAAAAACTGGGTTGTGATTATATTTTAGCAACCGGTACATGCGGAAGCCTGCAGGAAGAGATATGTCCCGGTGAGGTAATTATTTTCGACCAGTTTATTGATATGACCAAGCTGCCTGTTACCGGTATCAGGCTGGAACTGAATATGGGAGAAAGCCAGGTTTCAATGGCTGAACCTTTTTCTGAAGAATTACGAGACAGCCTCATTGAATCTGCCATTGTACAGGGGATCACTGTTCATACAAAAGGGGTTGTGATTTCCATTGACGGTCAGAGATCTTCATCGAGGGCTGAATCAAAGTTATACCGCTCATGGGGAGCCGATGCCATCAATATGACAACCGCACCTGAAGCCATACTGGCAAATGAACTTGGCATTGCTTATGCAGCGCTTTCATTGTGCACAGGATATGATTCATGGAGACAGGATGACAAAGCCGCTGATCCTGAAGAGCGAATGAATATTGTAAAAAATAATACGCCCCGAATCCTTCGCCTGCTTACCTTTGCACTCAAAAGAGTTGAAGAGTGCGCATAATAACGGTTTGTTTTTTTGTTTACAAATCACTAATATTGCAGGCCATTTTAGAAATTGGTTGATTTAGTTTGATATTGTTTGAAAGGGTTTGAAAAAGTTTAGCACCTGATTTTTCAAACTTCTTCAAACCAACTCAAACTTCTTCAAACTTTTCAAACAGAAACATACTGGTCCCATAGCTCAGCTGGTTAGAGCACCTGACTCATAATCAGGGAGTCCCTGGTTCGAACCCAGGTGGGACCACATAGCGGTTGTAGTCTTATGATTGCAACCGCTTTTTTTAATATTATCTTTATCTTAAACAACCAATTTCTTACATTTGGTTAGTTTTTGAAATTCAGCTATATCGGAGTTAATTTGGCCGCTCTTTAATATTAATTATGAGTCCGTTATTGTAATAAATTGTAATGGAATATATAATCTATTGTGATGAATCTATAAGTAATGGAAGGTACTTTTCAGATTTTTATGGAGGAGCACTTGTAAGATCATTAGATTATTTTGACATTACTAGAAGATTAAACGAAAAAAAGTTTTCCCTCAATCTTAAAAATGAAATTAAGTGGACAAAAGTTACTGAAAACTATCTTGAAAAATATGAAAAAATGATGAAGTTGTTTTTTGATTTTATTCGCAAGGATAAAATTAAAATTAGAATTATGTTTCGACAAAACGCATTGGTTCCGGCCAAATTATCAGACGATCAAATCGACAAAGGATTTCAACTTTTATATTATCAATTTATTAAACATGCGTTTGGGCTTACTTATACATCTAATGATGAAGAAACTTTTCTGAGACTTTATTTTGATAAACTACCTGACACAAAAATTAAAAACGAGCAGTTCTTGAATTATATATATGCGCTGCAATCATTACCTCAATTCCAGGGTGCCAATATCAAAATTAGAAGAGAAGATATTACTGAAGTGGATTCACATGATCATGTGATTCTTCAGTGCATGGACATCATTTTAGGTTCAATGGCCTTTCGATTAAATGATTTCCATAAGGTTAAACTTGAAGGAAAACTTCAAAGAGGTAAAAGAACTATTGCAAAAGAGAAACTTTATAAATTTATTTTGAATGAAATTAGGACAATATATCCCGGTTTTAATATTGGCATAACAACAAGTAAAAGTCCAAGAGAGAAAATCTGGACTCTCTCATATCGACATTGGAGTTTTGTTCCTAAAGAATTTACAGTAGATGGGGAAAAATTTAAATAAAAAATCCCATCTTTCGCTACTAATCTCCCACGTGGAACGTAGGGCTTCACTAAGACAGGACAGTGCAAATATAGGTAAATCCATTTAATTTCAAACGGTTATTAATAACAATATTTATAACACTTTACCCCTTCGGTATCTCCATAGGCCTTGAACGGTGCAACAGCAGCCAGTCGGCATTTTCCATCAGTGATTCAAGGGCCAGTTCATGAATTATTGATTCAGCCTCATCGGGCTTGCTTGATTCAATGGCATTTGTCAGGATAGTATAAGCGTGGCTGAACAGGTGGAACATTTTCTGAAATGTTTTGGATTGTTCTTCAAAAATCCGCTTTTCATTGTATCCCAGTAGGGCGCCTGCAATAACGAGAAAACTGTGGGTGCACACAATCAGCACACTGTGCAAAAACTCGTAACTTTCCTCTGACAAAAAGTGAATCCTGCCTTCAGCGATGCTGAATAAAAACAACACAACAGCTGATGCCAGGGCGGAAAGAAAAAGAACATTTCCAAGCCACCGGTATCGTTCATGATGATAATGATGCTTCATACTTTTCAGCCTGTAGTATTCAAGCTGGTCGGAAACCCAAAAATCATTAAGATACCTGCATTTTTCAATGCTTTTGCTCTCGTCGCTTTTTTTAACAGGGGGTATCAGAAGAGTGGAACGCAACGCATAAATGATCCATTCGAGATCACCAGCGTATTTTTGCAGGTAATAATCCGAAACATTGGTATTGTTACCCATACATGCCAGGAAATACTGTACCCGGAAGGCTTCGGCAAGTGCCCTGTAGTCCTCATGTTTTTGTTCATATTTCCGTCGATTCGCATACAGAAACCATAAGGCTCCCATACCCATTGTAAGCGGGTAAAGAAGTAGCATTACAGGTTTATGCCAGAATTCGACGTATACCTGGAAGAACAGGAAGGCTAATACTGTTAAAATCAGCAGGACTTTAAGTGCAAAAAACCGTTTTGAGTTGAACCGGGTAGCCAGCGTATCCGTAGTTACCTGGAAGGCGGCAATTCGCTTTATATAGGGATCGTCAGAAACTTTTAACCGGTCTTCATTGGAACGAATCCTGTCCTTCAATAATTCGTTATCCATTGAAAGAACATCCTGGTTATAGGAATTGATATACCGGAGAAAACGCCGATCTTCATTCCTGAAGATCTCTTCATTTTTCCACCTGTCATCCGGGTAAATCATCTTTCTTGAAAAGGCATCCGGCGGAACAGGTTGATCCTGCCTTGGAGTGAGAATATGACAAATTGAACCGGTTCTTAAAATATTCAGTGGTTGCTGGAGCTGAGGGAGAGTCTGAGGCAGTCCTGTTTTCTTTAGTCTGACAATATGGGCCGTCCCGCCTTTCTTAAGGTTATCCATTCCGTCCCACAAAGCAATCAGAAGGTAACTGTGTCTGGCCACAAATTGGCCAATGCGAAAGTATTGTTCATTGCGGATATCCGGCTTGCGCAAATCCGGTAATTTCACCCCTTCGGCAACCGGAAGTTCAAACCAGTATTCAGCCTTGTTCAGCAAGTCATCAAATTCAATATTTGATGAGGATGAAACAAAATCTTTCCTGTATTCAGCAACAGGCATAGGAAGAGGTGCAATATAAGGCACGTCACATTCTATTGCTGCTTCAGCGGCCAGCCTGTCGGCTCCTTCTGCCAGAGGGGTTATAATTTTCACCGGAGTATCGGGGCACTGAAACTTTTTTTCAAGGATGATCTTTTTTATCTCTTCCTTTAAAACACGCTTGTCCTCCTCCCTGATATTGCGATGACCGGTCACACCCAGGTACAAGGGTATCAGGCAGTGACCGGATTGTGAATCATATTCTGACAGTCTTCCTAATTCTGACATGAACAAAGCGTCTAATTTGCAGGATTGGACTGTTTCAGGTATTTATCAAGGAATGTCAGGATCTGTCCGTAACCTTTGATTTCATTTTCCTTTTTAATGAATCCGTGTCCCTCATCCGGGAAGATCACATATTCAACCGGTACGTTATTCTTTTTGATTCCGGCCACCATTTCATCCGATTCCACCTGTAAAACCCGCGGATCATTGGCACCCTGCAAAATCATGACCGGGTTTCTGACTTTATCCGCATGAAACAAAGGCGATATATTATAAAGACGAACTGAATCCGATGTAAACGGATCACCCATTTCATTGAACAACGCAGTGCGGAAGGATGCCCACCAGGCTGGTGTTGATTTCAGGGTTCTCAGCCAGTTTGTGACTCCGAAAAGATCCACTCCCACTTTAAATTCTTCCGGTGCTGAAGTCATTGCAGCCATAGTCATGAATCCGCCGTAGCTGCCTCCAAGGATTCCGATCTTATTACTGTCGATATATTCCTGGGATTGCAGCCATTTTTTGCCCCAGATACAATCTTTAAGATCTTTATCACCGTGATTACGGTCATCCATCTTATAGAAAGTTTTTCCATAGCCGCTGCTTCCCCTGTTATTTACGGCAAGAATAGCATAGCCATGGTTTACAAAAAACTGTATAAGTGAAGAGTATCCTACTCTTGACTGACCACCCGGTCCTCCATGTACCCATACAAGTGCCGGAACTTTGTTTTTAGCATCAGCAGTCAGTGGTTTATAAAAAATGGCAGGAATTTCAAGGCTGTCAAATGACTTGAAACGCACCACCTGGGCCGTTGACAGGTCCTCAGGATTGATCTCGGTATTCAAGGTATTGGTTAGTTTCTTCAGTTCTTTTGTTTCGAAATTATAGACAAACAAGTCAGCCGGTGATTTGGATGTACCTACGGTGAGCAGCATCAGCTTTTCACTGTCGGAAATATTCACTTCCTGAACGTCTCCATCGGGGATTTGAGGAAAATCAACTTTTTCGTTTGTCTTGTTATTCAATACGATTATGTTGTTTTTCCCGTCTTCGTTAACAGCAATAACCCTGTATTTCTCATTTTCACTGACATAACTGTACATTACATCCCAGTTTGTCTCATATATGGTTTTGCGGTTACCTGTAGCAATTTCGTATTCAACCAGGTAGGCGAACTCTTTTCCGGCATCCGTAACATAATAAAAGAACCTGCCATCGTCGCTGAAACCTGAAGCACTGTATTGACCGGGAGAAGAAGGATCGGATATTTCAGTGAGCTTCTTGGCAGTCTTGTTTTTTAAAAAGAGTTGATTTTCACTTGAAGTGATCGGACGCTGGAGGGCTACAATGTTTTCATCGTCCGAAATCCCGCTGAAATCAAGTCCATCCTCATATTGATACAGCAATTGAGGTTTCCATTCACCAACCGTCATTTTGTAAAAATCAAAGAACTGCGGATCTCTTTTGTTTGATCCGAAATACATCGACTTTTTATCCTCACTCCATCCTGCGAAGCCGGCTTTTTCCTTTTCACCAGGTGTAAGGTCCTGGGTAGTGCCGTCAGCTTTAAGCATATAGATATGACTGATTTCATTACCTCCCTGGTCGGAAGAATAAAACAAATCATTCGTTCCTTTTACATAATCAATTGCAAAGAAGGATTCTTTTTGCGAACTGGTAACCTGGCGCATTGTGGTATCGGCAAGGTTGATTTCATATACATTAAAGATTCCTGATTTGTCGGTACTCACCAGAATTTTCTTTTCATCGTTACTAAAAGTTCCTCCGGTCATACGGAGGTTTTTAAAAAACTGGTTGATTGTATACTGTTTAACTTCACGTGGTTTGGAACAGCTGATCAGCAACAGGGCTGATAAAATTATCAGGGCATTTTTCATGGCAGGGGTGGTTTAGTTATGTAAAATAAAGGTAATAAAAATCCAAAAGAGTAACTCTTTTATTATTAATTGTATAAGTATGTAATAAAGGGGTTATTTCTTTCCCTGGTAATATTGCATGGCCTTATTCATCTTTCTTTTCAGCGCCTGGATCCGGTTAGCAGGGTCGGGGTGGGTTGAAAGGAATTCAGGAGGCCTTGAGCCACCGGCTTCGGCAATCATTCTTTCCCAGAATGAAGGAGCTGTCCGGGGGTCAAAACCAGCCATTGCCATAAAATACAACCCCAGTTCGTCAGCTTCATACTCGTGGGTTCGGCTGTAAGGCAACATAACACCTAGTGTTGAACCGGCGCCGAAAGCAGCCAGTGCAATCTGCTGGGTTGTTTCTGATTTTTTGCTGAGGGCTTCCGAAAGGGCCATACCACCCAGCTGGAGTGCCAGTTGCTGTGACATTCTTTCGTTGCCGTGCTGTGCAATAGCATGGGCTATTTCATGGCCCATTACCACGGCAATACCATTTTCATCCTGGCAGATGGGCATGATTCCTTCATAAAAGGCGATCTGGCCACCCGGCATACACCAGGCATTGGCCTCTTTTGATTGAAGCACATTATATTGCCACTGGTATCCCTGCAGCGCTTCACTTTTGCCCTGCTGTTGCATAAATTTTTCAACAGCCGCGGTGAGTTTAACGCCTACATTGCGTACCTGGTTGATATACTGCTGATTGGTTGAAGTTTTAGTTGTCTTCAATACCTCAGAATAACTTTGAGCACTGAGTGAAAGCATTTGGTCGGCAGGTATAACAAGAAGCTGTTTGCGACCGGTAATGGGGGCTACCGCACAACTCACTGCCAAAACAACAAGCAGAAAAACCAGTTTTTTCATTTCTTTTCAATTAGGTATACAAAAATGTGTCTTTTTTAAAATATAAACAATGCCGTTGTTGACTGGTTCACGGTTGAACTTGTTTGAAATCAGGCTATATTTACATAAAAACATGAGACTACCGCTTATCTCCTTTTTCATTTTATATGCTGGAATATCCATGGGCCAGCAAGTTCCGACAGATCCGAATGCAACATTGCTGAAAACCGGAACCGGGTATGCTTTTACAGAAGGCGCTTCATGCGACAGGAATGGAAATGTTTTTTTCACTGATCAGCCTAACGATAAGATTTATACATGGAATGAAAAAGACGGGATTCGTCTTTTTAAAGACGGAGCTGAAAGGGCTAATGGTACTGAATTCGATACAAAGGGAAATCTTATAATCTGTGCCGACATAAACAACAGTATTCTTAAGATCGATGCCAAGGGTAAGATTAATTCAGTTTATAATAAGGGATATTCCGGAAAGTACCTGAACGGACCAAATGACTTGTGGATTGATCAGTCAGGAGGAATCTACTTCACCGATCCTTATTATTACCGTGATTACTGGGAAGCAGGTCATACCATGCAGCAGGATGCACAGGCTGTTTATTACCTGAAGCCTGAAGGTGAACTGGTCAGGGTAGTTTCCGATCTTAAGCAGCCAAACGGAATTGCAGGTACACCGGATGGCAAATTTCTTTATGTGGCCGACATTGCTGCGGGCAAAACCTACCGGTATAAAATATTGCCGGATGGAAAACTGGCAGAGAAAACGCTGTTTGCCAATGCAGGTTCCGATGGCATGACAACAGACGAAAAGGGGAATGTGTACCTGACTTACGGTAAAGTACAGGTTTTTAATAGCCGGGGTGAAAAGCTGGGGGATATTGACTTACCTGAAAATCCATCAAATCTTTGTTTCGGAGGGAAGAACCATAATATACTATTCATAACCGCAAGAACATCGGTATATACCATTAAGATGAATGTGAAGGGATTTTAGATTTACGATTTACGATTGGACGATTTACGATTAAAAAGAAGTGATTGGTGACTGGTTACTGGTCATGAGCGTCATTGCGAGTAACCAACCCTATTTTTAAGATCACCCAATGAAATGACAACCATGGCTTTCACAAATAGCTACGAAGTAGCGAGATCTGAATAACCGCGGGTGAACCCCGTGGATTATGATGCCAGCAGACAAGAACCCTGAAAGGGTTCAATTTCAATTATGCATAATTCAACTCTTTCAGAGTTGTGTTCGTTATCGTAGCACCGTACCACGGGTTTCACCCGCGGTTATTCAAATTGAACCCTTTCAGGGTTGTTCATTAAAAAGTCGTCATTAATAGGAGCATAACAATATTTGATTATAGCAGGAAGTAAAGCGACGAAGCAATCTGCCCGAACAGGCAGAGCGCAATTATTTGAAATACTTTTATTCTTATGGTTGTCTGTCTTGGTCAAGTCCTTCATGTGCAGGCAGATTGCTTCACCTTCGCAGGAATCGAAGGTTCGCAATGACGGCAAATGCATGGGTGATCCCTATAAAGTTTTCTTCAGATATTTCAGCACTCTCTTATTAAATGGTTTTTCACCCTTGAGAAGGAATCTTACTTCAATAGGAATATAGTAGAATGATTTCTTAAAATTTTTCTCATCGAATTCTGATTCCCTTATTCTTACGGCGTCTTTCTCGGTAACAATTATGTATTTATCTTCCGCTTCCATTGTATTGAAAGTACGGCGGATAAGTTGGATATCCTGCCTTGAAAAATTATGGTGATCGGGGAATGCCATTTCTTCCCTTACATTTACAATCTCGGCCAGGAAATTTTTCAGGGGGAACGGATTGGCTATTCCCGTTACCAGCATTATGCAAGTTCCTGATTTATGAAGATGTTTATAGGTAAGTTCTTCGTGGTTTCTGAAAGGGAAAACCGGCATGGGTGAACCATATTCGTACCGGGTAAAAAATACCTCCTGTTTATTTCTGACATCCAATTTTGAAATAAATATTTCACCTTCATGCTGCGTAAGGTTTTCAGGGCATTTTGTCACTACAATCATATCCGCCCTGTTTGTATTCCTTCTGAATTCACGAAGATTTCCTGCTGGAAGCAGGATGTCGTTGAAGATAGGCCTGTTATAATCGATGAGCAAAATGGAAAGGCCTGGCTTTACCTTGCGGTGCTGGTATGCGTCATCGAGGATAACCACCTCAAGGTCGTGAATGGAATGCATCAGCTTTTTTATACCTTTCACCCTGTCGCGTTCAACGGCAACAGGAACGGTGGGAAACTTAAGCTTGATCTGAAGGGGTTCATCACCAATTTCCTTTATTGGTGAGCGTTTCGAAGCAAAACGGAAATCCTTTGTTTTTCTTTTATAACCCCGGCTAAGAACCGCAAGACTATATTCTTTCCGGAGCAGATCAACCAGGTATTCTACATGAGGTGTTTTTCCGGTTCCGCCAACAGTAATGTTACCAATGGATATAACGGGAATCTTAAATTTTTTCGATTTAAGAATCCGGATATCAAAAAGCCAGTTTCTTAATAGTACAGCCAGCCCGTAAAAAAAGGTGAAAGGCAAAAGTGCCGGTCTTTTTATGAGCTTCTGTTTAATCATTGCGGAATGCTAATGCACGGTTATGTCAAATGGAAGTCTTGCCTGAACCCGGTCTTTCCGGATCAGATCCCTGAAATACCTGTATTGTTTGTAAACCTGGGGCACTTCTTCACGTATGAGCCTTTGACGGATGTCGCCGGTAATCTCTTTAAACACCTGAGTAAAGGCGTCTTCCTGTTTTGGAAGCTCAACTAATCTGTAATCACTTACACCTGCAGCTTTTACAGCAATATCAATTGCTGTGTTCAGTCCTCCCAATGTATCAACCAGGCCAAGACCCTTTGCATTGAATCCGCTCCATACCCGTCCTTCACCTATTTTATCTACATTGTCATAAGCCAGTGACCGGCCATCCGATACGCGGGTAACAAATGTATGGTAAGTATCATCAACCATATTCTGCAGTACCTGCCGTTCAGGATCTTCCAGGGGCCTGTATATGGAACCGAAATCAGACCATGTATTTGTTTTTTCCACGTCTGTTGTAATACCCAGTTTATTATTGAAAAAATCTCCTGCGTTAACCAGGATGCCGAATACTCCTATTGAACCGGTAATTGTATTCGGGTTGGCGATAATTGAACTGGCAGCAGTTACAATATAGTATCCGCCTGAAGCTGCCACATCACCCATTGAAGCTATAACCGGTTTAACGTCACGTGCCAGTTTGATTTCTCTCCAAATAACCTCAGAAGCCAGGGCGCTTCCACCGGGTGAATTTACCCTGAACACGATGGCTTTTATAGAGGAATCCTGGCGGGCGTTCCTTATTGTCTTTGCCAAAGCATCAGAACCGATAGTTCCTTCACTGGCTTCACCAGGGACAATATCACCTTCGGCATAGATAACGGCAATTTTATTTTTCGAGTAATCCTTGGTTTCATCAGGCACCCGGAGGTATTTCTGGTAACTTATAAATTCAAGATCTTTTGAATTTGAAATATTCACAAGGGATGCCAGGGTATCCAAAACCTGGTCCTTGTATAGAATGGCATCCACTATCCCGTATCGCTCTGCGGCTTTGTTATCCCACAACAAAAGGCTGTCGGCGAAGGTATTCAGACTGTCAACCGATACATTCCTGCTTTCAGAAATGCGGGTTACTATGTGATTCCAGATGGATCCCATGTATGATTTGATCTGTTCACGGTTTTCGGGACTCATTTTATCATACATGAAAGGCTCTACAGCACTTTTGAACCGGCCATGACGGATCACTTCAGGCTCAATGTCAAGTTTCTCAAGTGCTTTTTTATAAAACATCAGGTCAGCGCTGAGTCCAATGAAATTAACCGATCCGCCGGGGTTGAGGTAAATGTGATCAGCTATTGAAGCCAGGTAAAAAGAGCCCTGGGTGTAAGTTTCGCTGAATGCAATAATGAATTTACCTGAGCTTTTAAAATCAATTAGTGCATTTCTGATCTCTTCAATTGTGGCAATCCCGGTTTGCAGCCCGGAAAGCTGGAGATAAATTCCTTCTATATGCTGATCTTTTTTTGCCTTTTTGATATTGTCAAGAATTTCATTGAGACCCATAGAACCTGAAGCGCCGAAATTGGCAAAATTCAAGGCAAAAGCAGGCATCGAAGATTTGCGGTCGTTTATAGGCTGGTCGAATTTCAACAGCAGGATAGTGTTGTCTTTAACACTCACAGGCTTGTCCTGAACCGAGATCATGGCGCCAATCACCCCTGCTAAAATGAAGAAAATAACAGCAAATCCTATAATTACGCCTAAGATACTGGCAAGTAAATATTTGAAAAAGCTTTTCATTCTCCTTTTATTGTTAGTATTGAAGCAACAATATTAATGAATTACTGTGAATTCCCCTAATTTTGCAGCTTAACGAACTGAAATGAACAGAGTTTATCTTTCACTCGGAAGTAATATGGGAAACCGCGAATCAAATATGAACAAGGCGGTTGCCCTGTTGGTTTCCCATGGTATAAAGATAAATTCAGCATCGTTCATCTATGAAACCGAGCCATGGGGAAGTCCTGATCAGCAAAACTTCTATAACAGGGTTATTGATATCAGCACTGAATTAAAACCTGTTGATTTACTCAAAACGGTCCAGGCGATTGAGAAGAAAATGGGCAGGAAGCGTTCAGAAATTCGTTATGCTCCAAGGCCGATTGATATAGATATTTTGTTTTTTGAGAACCTGATATATACCTCCGAAAGTCTTAAAATACCGCATCCGCTTATCCATCTGCGCCGCTTTGTGCTTATTCCGCTTGCCGATATAGCGCCCGGGTTAAGGCATCCGGTACTGGGCAAAACAGTAACCGAGTTGCTCAGCCGGTGTGATGATGACAATGCTGTAACCCGCTTACTCTGATCAGATCAGATTTTCATCGGCGAAACTAAAGTAGTTTTTTCCAGCCACAATGATATGATCGAGAAGTGTTATGTCCATGAGGGATGCTGTTTCCTTAAGCCGCCGGGTGATCGCTATATCCGCTTCACTGGGCTGCAGGTTGCCCGATGGGTGGTTATGGCTCAGGATAAGTGAAGTAGCCAGGTTTTCCAATGCCGTTTTCAGTATAAGACGGATATCGGTAACCGTACCAGTGATGCCGCCCTGGCTGATTTTTTGTTTCAGGATGACCTTATTAGACCGGTTAAGAAGCAGAATCCAGAATTCTTCATATGTCAGATCGGTGAGAAGTGGGAAAACAAGGTTAAATACATCGGCACTGCCTGTAATTTTGACTTCATCAGGGACGTCGGCTATTTTTCTTCTCCTTCCGAGCTCCAGTGCAGCCAGAATAGTAACTGCCCTTGCCTGGCCTATACCTTTAATTTTATTCAGGTCATGAATACTGTATTTTCCAAGGCGGTCAAGACTGTTTCCTGCCATATGCAAAATCTGCCGGGCCAGGTCAACAGCCGAAATATTTCGTGTCCCCGATCCGATTAAGATGGCAATAAGTTCGGCATCACTCAGACTTTGAGTGCCGGAAGTGAGCATTTTTTCACGCGGCCGGTCTTCAACCGCCCAATTACGGATTGATAACGACTTGTAACTTTCCATTTCCTGTAACCCAATTTTAACACAAGGTATAAAAAAAACGCAATAAAAAACCCCGACAGGTTCCTGTCGGGGCAAATATCTTTTTCGTTTCTTGCTACTTAAGGTTATTAACCTGCTTTGAAAGTTCAGCTTTAAGGTTAGCTGCCTTATTGGGATGAATGATTCTTTTCTTGGCAAGTTTATCCAGCATGGAAGCGACTTTCGGAAGCTTTTCAGCTGCTGCGGTTTTATCTGTGGTGGCACGCATTTCTTTTAACGCATTACGGGTTGTACGGGCGGCATATTTATTTTTTGTTTTCCGTGCTTCGTCTTGTCTGTTCCTTTTTACTGATGACTTATGGTTTGCCATTTTCTAAATATTTTTCTTGATGTTAAGCTATTTTTTAAGAGCGACAAAAATAATTAATTTTTCAATACGGAAAAATTTTTAAAAAAAATTATACATTTGCAAGCTCAAAAATAAAGTAGGTTTCATTTTAATTATTTGTATGCCCGTAAAAATCAGATTATCTAAAAAAGGCCGTAAAAAGTTGCCTTACTACCACATTGTGGTAGCAGATAGCAGGGCGCCACGTGATGGTAAATTTATATCGAGGATTGGCTTGTACAATCCCCAGACTAATCCTGCTACTATTGAATTAAACTTTGATAGTGCATTAGATTGGTTACAAAAGGGCGCTCAACCTACCGACACCTGTAGGGCTATTTTATCCGACAAAGGTGTGATGATGAAAAAGCATCTTCTCGAAGGTGCAAAGAAAGGTGCTTTCTCAGTTGAAGAGGCTGAAACTCGTTTCCAGAAATGGATGAGTGACAAAACCGCAAGGGTAAAAGCCCAGACGGACAAAGTTTCGAAGACTAAGGCAGATGAGGCAAAGAAACGCTTCGACGCTGAAACTAAAGTAAAAGAGGCCAAGGCTGAAGCACTGGCTAAAAAACTGAAAGCCCAGGCTGAAGAGGCAAAAGCAGCAAGCTCAGAAGCTGAACCTGTTGCCAATGCAGAAGAAGCCCCGGCCGAAAATGCTGAAGGTACAGCCGAAGCCTGAAAAGGTGATATCGGATGATCAGTAAAGACAAATGCCGGTTAATAGGCACACTTGTTAAACCTCATGGTACAAGGGGATCTTTACTGCTCCGACTGAAAGACATTCAAGCACAGGATTTATTAAAAAAGGAATCATTATTCGTTGATATCGACGGATTGATGGTTCCTTTTTTTTTGAATGAATTCAGGCCACATTCAACTGAAAGTGCAATTATTACCATTGATGGTATCCCGTCAGAAGACAGGGCGAAATTTCTCGTTCAACGGGATGTTTATGTCAGGTCGGATCAGATCCGGCGCAAACGGAAGCCGGTTAGTGAACTGCCCGACCTCAACGGTTATAAGGTTAACGATGAAGAAAAGGGATTTATAGGTATTGCCGGTGAAATTGAGGATATTTCTAATAATCCGCTGTTGAATGTTACTTCAGGTGACAAAAACTATCTGATTCCTTTACATCAGGATATTATTCTTGAAATTAATGATGAAAACCGGATTATCAGGATCAAAGCACCGGAGGGGTTGTTTGAACTTTAGCGTTTTAGCGGTTTAGGAGTTCAGGCGTTCAGGCGTTCAGAAGGTATTACAGGGACGATAGGGACGCCAAGGACTATAGGATAGTTGTATGTTTCCAGTGCAGTCACCAGTTACCAATCACCACTTACCAGTTACCAGTCACCACTCACCAGTCACCAGTCACCAACTTTATTTGTAAATGTTCTCGGGGTCAGTGGTCACAAGTTCAACAAAGAAATCGGCGATTTTGGTTGTGATGTCTTCAAGGTAGCGTGCTCCTTTTTCAGGAGTGGCTTTTTTAGGATTTCCTATTCCGGTATCTTCCGTAACTTTAGTCCATGCCCTTGGGAACCAAACCCATCCTTCCCTTCTTGCTTTAAAAACGGGTGATTTGGCTTTACCGTCACCAGCTTCGTTTAATGGCAGCACTATTTCAGGATCAATGTGCATGATGACACTGGTTTCCATTTCGTTTGCATGATCACCTGATTCTTCAAAATAATCTTTCAAAGGGGCTGCTTCGAACCAATTCAGCTGCATGATGAAGATATCAGGATAACGGGGTTGCAATTCGCGGATAATTGTTTTGAAATCATTGCCACCATGGCCGTTCATAATAACAAACCGTGTTATACCGTGATTGGATAAGCTGTTCAGCACATCTTCAATTATCCTGAACTGGGTACCGGGATTCATATTAATTGTCATGTAAATATCAAGCTGACTTGTATTCACCCCAAAGGGAATTGCAGGCAGAACAACGACTTTGGCTCCATTTTCCCATGCTTTTTCAGCAGATTTTTCAGCTATATATTCTGTTTCAATAATATCGGTACCGAAAGGAAGATGAAAATTATGAGCTTCAGTGGCACCCCAGGGCAAAACAGCGACGTCATACTTTATATCCTGTACTCTTTTCCAGGGACTTTTGCGTAGATTAACCGGACTTGTCATCAGAATTTCTTTTACCGTAAATTTAATGGTTTTAACTTCAAACAACTCAAAATACATTTGTACCAATACTATTTGTAGTTTTTTTTAGTTAGCATTGTAATAAAAAGAATTTTGAATGTCCCTTCAAAAGACACTGGTACTATCAATTGTACTTTTCATTTACACCTTTAGCGCAAAGGCACAGATATTTTCTCCTTCCGCCAGTGATTCGGTTATCGCTTCTTATGGAACGGATAAAGTTTTTATTTTTAATGCTCCTTCCTACCGGGCTCCGGTCCAGGCTACGCTGGTTGCGGTAGCTGCCGATACAAACAATGACTGGAGTTTTCAATGGTCGGTTTATAATGCTGCAGATACATCTTTTAATACCCTTCCAGGAACAGTAACGGGTCATACATCCGTGATGGGTAATATTTCCGTAAACGGCGGATATCGTGTTACTATGAACAGAAATGCTGAAAGCATCGTTTATACCGCGTGGGTAGTTATAAATGACCTGGACCTTAACATTACAAATAAAGACAGTCATGACACCATACTTTATGGTTATTATGATTGTGCCTCACTTGACCTCCATGCAGATACCACAAAGCCGGCTGCTTATTACTATAACCCGGCAAACGGCCAGAAACTGATACCCGGAAGTCTTCTTACGATCAAATGGACTACAGATAATCCTGAAGCTACAAATCCGGGCAGCAGATTGCTCACGAGGGTTTCCAATCCGCCATGGAAAGACACACGGTACATTGTGACTGTCACTGACCGGTTTGGTTTGACGCGAAAAGATTCCGCTGTTTACAATTCGATTCAGTCAAAGGCTGACCTCGCTGGGCCCGATTATCTTCCTCCGAGCGAAGACTCGATCATTCATCCGAAACATGAATGGTATGATAAATTTTACAGTTATGATGATGGGGCAAAGTCAGCACCGGCCCTGTTCAAATTTGATGTTTCGGGCTCAAAGAACTATGAAAATTACATACTGGTATTCGGGGATGGCGATTCACTAGTGCTTGGCAGTGATTCAACAGTGATTTATCATGAATATAAGAAGCCCGGCCAGTACAAAGCACTGCTGACAACAAAGTCAGGTCCCCCGTTCGAGTGCATCGACTCCGTTTCCACAATGGTTGGAGTTGACAAAGCTACAGGTACCAATTTTATTATGCCGAACGTTTTTACACCTGACGGATCTGCCAATAAACTTCTTAAGTATGATGAAAACGCTGTCAACAGCGTCTTCAGGACGACCGATGTATCCATCATTTTTATTGACATAGCTATATATAGCAGAACCGGGTTAAAGGTGCATGAATTTGAAGGGAACATCAGAGACTGGGGCGGTTGGGACGGAAAAATAATGAATTCAAACCGGGATGCGCCGGAAGGAGTATATTTCTATGTAATTTCAAGGTTTATAGGTTATACAGACAATAATGACCCGATCAGTAAAAAACTGATGAACGGATTCATTCATTTGTACCGCAAAAACTGAATCATTGCCAGGCTCCGATAATTCCTCCGGCTACCATAAAAGCGATGGCGAAATAACCCGCATTGATTAAAAACAGCCTGAAAGAACTTCTTTCAAAAAGATAAAGGATACCCACTGAAGCGGCCACCCATCCTATTCCGGCTAGCGCTCCGGCAGTAATTCCCCAAGTAAGTCCGGCGTTTTGACCCAGGAATGCCGCCAGGTTAAAGGAAATGATAAACGATAGCAGGAAAGCAAGTCCGAAAACTTTACCCATGTTAGCCTGTTTCAATGTTTCTTCAGATAGTTTGGCTTCTTTAATCCATACTCTTACAAATAGCAAAGGAGAATACCACAGTCCTCCGATAATAAAAAATGATGCAGCGGCGACAAGTACTGCAAGGAAATTGATTTTGCTGAGATCCATTGTGTTTAATATTTAAGGTTGAACAGTGAAACAAGATTAAGGAATAAAGGTTCAAGCCCATTCCCAACACGGATGAAAATTCGATAAGACCGCCTATTCCAAGGACTCGCTCGTCACTAAAATGAAACTATTCGTCAAAATAATCGTATACCTCATCAAAAATGTTATAAGTACCGGGTGATGCCATATCAGTAAAAGGCCAGCGTTACCCTGAATGGGAAAAAGGGCTACAGCAACAGGTATGAGGGGCACATTAACAAAACTACTAACCGTAACCACGTTATCAGCCAGCTTGTTTTCGCCGCGGGCATCCGGTCAGTGCGCACTGATCACCGATAATTACAGCGGACAGGTTGCCGGCAGCGTTTGTGCCCCTGTTAACCTGAATATGGATGTCCGGTACAAGTTCATTCTTCCGGTTGATCCTTCAAAAGTTCAGATATTATATGTATGGAATGACGGAACAGGTGCAACCACCACAATTCCCGCCATAACACACGGAGATACCATTTTTACGGCAACCGCATCGCATGTTTATCCTCCTGCAGATCAGTGTTCATACACTGCTGAAGCGTATGTTATTTATGACGGTCAGCAATGTGTAAGCAGCAGCAGGCAGGAGCAAACCTTCAGTGCATGGGCAAGAGACAATCAGAACGGTGCTGTGGTAATCACCGATCCTGTTATTGCACAGTTTTGCGAGGGCGAAGACATTATTGATGTTCGTTTTCGGGATAATTCCACCTTCAATTGTAATATCAATGTGGAACCCGACAAGCCTAACCGGATTACCCGGTGGGTTCAGTTTATTTATGGTACTCATACCATAGGCGGCGACAGGATACCTAATATTACGATTCGTGACCCTTTAGGAAACATATACCAGATGACCGACGCAGCCGGAAATTCACTGCCGCCTGTAGCCGGACCAATAGTTGAAATACCGATTCCTGCTGATGGCCCAACTGAAATTTCATGGCCGATTAGTGCTCCTGCCGGAGGAGTAGCCGGAGATATATTTGAGATTACGCTGAGAAACTGGAATATCTGTAACCCTTATGACCGGAATCCCTTTGATGCAATTCCCCCCACTGACCCGATAAACGGTGATTATCCGCCCATAACCAACACGGCACTAATTGAAATTATAACAACGCCGCCCGAGATTACAAATCCTTCACTTGAATTTTGCGCCGGAAGTCCCATTCGTCTTACTTTATCCACTTCAGGCGGACAGGTCAACTGGTACACCGATTCATTGCTAACCCATCACATTCATACCGGTCCCAACTTTGATCCCACAGGTGCGCCTACATATATTGATAACTCAAGGGGAGGAACGTATTCATTCTGGGTAACCGAAACCATTGGTGCCTGTGCCAGTGCTCCAAGCAGAGTTTCATTCACAATTTTTGACACTCCTGCACCGGCACCGAATGCAGGTCCCGACGCAGCTGTTTGCAGTAATATGTATACACTCAGGGGGAATACCCCGGTAATCGGAGTTGGAGAATGGACGACGACTTCTTCAGCCATTATTTCCGACCCTTCAAACCCCAACACAACAGTAACCAATCTGCAACCGGGTCCTAATCTTTTCAGGTGGACCATCAGCAACGGTCCCTGTGTTTCAGTGGATGAAGTAGTAATTACATCAGACAGGCAGCCAGACCCGGCCGATGCAGGACCCGATCAAAGTTTTTGTAATACATCAGGCACTGTATTGCATGCCCGTTCAGCCACAAATAATGGTACGGGAACATGGACGGTTTCAACCGGAAATGCGAACTTTAATGATATACACAGTGCAAGTGCATCGGCTACTTCGCTTGCCGGTGGTGAAAACAGGCTTGTATGGACTGTAAGAAGCCGGTATGGCGTTTGTGTAACAACTGCTGACTCCATGTATATCCTGCGTGACCGGTCTCCATCACCTGCCAATGCAGGACCCGACAGAGGAGTGTGTGATTCATCAGCAGTAAAACTGGGTGCCCTGCCGGTCAATAACGGAGGCAGCGGAACCTGGACAGTTCTTTCCGGCGGAGCCATGCTTGTCGATGTGCATGATGCATCCTCTGATGTTTCCAATCTTTCATTCGGCAATAATTCATTTCGGTGGACGGTTGTAAGTCAATACGGAATTTGCCCGGGCAGTAATGACCAGGTCATCATTACACGTGACCAGGCGCCTGCTCCTGCACTGGCAGGAGACGACCAGGATTTATGCAGTTCAGTAACAGCAACACTGGGTGCAAATGCAGCAACAATAGGAACCGGAACCTGGACGGTAGTCTGGAACCCCTCGGCTGTTGCTCCGGTATTTACCC
This sequence comes from Bacteroidales bacterium, assembly GCA_035299085.1. Lineage (NCBI taxonomy): Bacteria > Pseudomonadati > Bacteroidota > Bacteroidia > Bacteroidales > Bacteroidales bacterium. The sequence continues at coordinate 153,879 of DATGXG010000036.1, forward strand.
CGGGTATAAACAGTCCGAATGCCACGGTTCAGATACTGCCCGGAAATGAAGGTGTCTACAGGTTCGCCTGGACAATTGTCAATAACAGCTGCCGCACTTCCGATTCACTTACAGTTGATTTCGGAAAGCCTGTCGTACCCGCGAATGCTGGTCCGTCCGATTCTGTATGCGGTATAACGGTTGCCTTAAATGCCAATAATCCGGGTACCGGAACCGGTACCTGGACAAAAGTTACCGGTGCAGGAAATGTTGATTTTGTCCCGGGGATACATTCACCTTCAGCCATAGCGCAGATTCAGGCCGGCCAGGAAGGTGTCTACAGTTTCGAATGGAGAATTACAAGCGGATCCTGTCCTCCTACATCTGATACAGTCAGTATTCTTTATAAACCCACACCCGGTATGCCCTCATCAACAGACGCAGCAAATTGCGGACCGGCATCCATGACACTGTCCTCCACAACCGGTACCGGTGGTGACATTAACCGATGGTACACTGCAGTAATCGGGGGAACAATGATAATTGAAAACAGCACGCTTATAACACCTTTATTAACAAGTGATGCCGATTACTGGGTATCCACTTATAATTTCACCACCGGTTGTGAGAGCAACCGTCACCAGGTGCATGCAGATATCAATCCTATACCCGATCCTCCCGCTGTTTCAGATATTCAGCACTGCGGAAGCACAAGCTTTTCATTATCCTCAGTAACCGGAAGATACGGGTCAACCAGCAGGTGGTATGATGCACCTGCCGGTGGCAACCTCCTGGCTACTTCAGATACCTTCAACAGTCCGATACTCACCGCCCCTGTTACCTATTATATTTCTTCCTTTAATGAAGCCACAGGTTGTGAAAGCAATCGTACCGCATTGAATGTCCGGATTAATCCGGTACCCGATATTCCGGTTGCATCCGACACAGCAAGGTGCGGCGAGGGAATATTGACAATTCAATCATTACCGGGTTTAAACGGAACACAAAACCAGTGGTACGATTCACCTGCCGGAAATGTAATCGATACATCGCTTAACTTCACAACACCTTATCTTACCGCAACGACTCCTTACTGGATATCAACAATTAATAATCTTACCGGATGCAGAAGTGCAAGGATCAGAGTGTGGGCCAACATTCATCCTGTTCCGGGTTTCCCGGCTGTGAACGATGTTTCTGTCTGCGGACCTGACACAGTGAGGATCATATCTGTTGCAGGAGTAAACGGAACTATCAGCAGGTGGTATGACAGTATTACCGGCGGAAACCTTCTTGCCCAGGATGACATCTTTAATGCCGGACTGATTTCAACTACAAGCCGGTATTTTGTTTCCACTTACAATCAGAACACACATTGTGAAAGCAGCAGGAAAGCTGTTAACGCAGTGATACTTCCTGTTCCGCCGGCTAATCCTATAATAGGTCCGGATGCGGTGGGTATTAACCAGACGAATGTCATTTACTCAGTAAATTTCCATCCGGGGTCAACCTATAAATGGTTCATTCCACCGGGTATTGATTCGTTACTGCAAAGTCAGAATTTTGTAATGCTTGGTTTTCCGAACCTTGGAACCTACAACCTTTCTGTAACTGAAACCAACAGCATAGGATGCCAGGGGCCTCCGGCAAATAAACCGGTAGAGGTAAAAGCGGACGTAATTCTGCTTGATATCAGCGCCTCAGGTGGAAGGGCCTGTATAAACAATGATTTACCCATATCCGTTTCGCCTTCCGGCGGAACGCCATCGTATGTATTTGCCTGGGGCGGCGCCACCCAATATCTTAATTCGACAAATACGTCAAACCCGATTTTCAACTGCCCTGTTGCAGGCAGTTTTATGTTGACAATAACCGTGAATGATATCAATTTAAACCATACAACTGATACCATTTGGGTCACTGTGCGACCAGATCCGGTTGCTAATATTTCATTACCGGATACCATGGTCTGCAGTGGCAGTGATTTACAATTGCAGGGGATTGCCACCGGAGGATCCGGAACCTATTCGTCATTCACATGGACCGGTCAAACGATGCCGCTTTCCGCCACCGATATTGCAGATCCCGTTTTCAATACCTATCTGCCCGGAACCTACAGGATAAAACTTACGGTAATTGATGATTTCGGATGCCAGGACATTGATTCGGTAAATATACTGAATGACTCTCCACAGGCTGTTTTCAGCAGCGATGCCCGGCCTGCATGCAGTCCTCTTCCCGTAAGCTTTTTAAATAATTCACTGAACGCGACGGATTACCTGTGGAACTTTGGTGACGGACGGACAAGCACAGAGAAAGACCCTGTTCACGTGTTCAATAACACAACCAATTCGGTTCAGTATTTTAATGTTCAGCTCACAGCAATCAGCGGCAACCATTGTATTCATTCTTTCAACGATTATATAACCGTATACCCGAATCCGGTGCTTTCAATCAGTACCTATCCCGAAATGGCCTGTGCCCCGGCTGATATATTGCTTTCTTCTACTCCCGGAGGGCATAGTTATAACTGGGACTTTGGCGACGGTTTCCAGGCAGCCGGTGATTTCAATATCATGCATACTTTTAATAACGACACTGATCACGATACAACATTTACCATTCATCTTTTTTCGACGTCCTATTTTGGCTGCACGGATTCAGGTACAACCAGCATAGTGGTACATCCCTCACCGGAAGCTTTATTCACAGCAGATCCGTTATCTCAAATGATACCCGATCGTATTGTGAATTTTCAAAATAACAGTCAACAGGGAAATTGGGATTACCTGTGGCGGTTCGGCGATGACAGTACTTCAACAGCCCGTAATCCGGGTTCACATGAGTATCCCGGACCGGGGCGTTACCTGGTTTACCTTATTGTTAAGGGAACCTATTGCAGCGACAGTACATGGGTAAATGTTGAAATTGTTCCGCATCCTCCGGTTGCGGCCTTTAAGCCAATTGAACCCGGTTGCCTGCCACTGACAATACAATTCGAAAACACATCCGCTTATTCAAATAGTTTCTTATGGGAATTTGGTGACGGATCTGTTTCAAACAAGCCCAATCCCGAATATACCTATTATGAACCGGGTACTTTCACAATCAAGCTCACAGCATGGGGCGACAATGGAACTGCCGATTCCTACAGCACTCAGAACGATGTGTATGTTTTACCCAATGCGTTCTTCGATATTAAACCGAGGCGTGTTTATGCCAACGAGCAAAACGTCTTGTTTGAAAACCAATCGGACAATGGCACTTATCCGCTTGACGGAAACAGGTACCTGTGGGATTTCGGCGATGGCACCGGATCTGAAGAGGAGAATCCGCAACATGTTTACCAAAAGGACGGAAGTTACAATGTCGTTCTGAACGTCTGGACCAACAAGGGTTGTTATGATGTGTATGAATACCAGGCAGCAGTGCTTGTTGAACCTATAGGAAAGATCCTTTTCCCGAATGTATTCAGTCCCGAAGCCGAACTCCAGGAAAACAGGATCTTTAAGCCAGGAATTATTGATTATGTTGATGAATATCATCTGATGATATTTAACCGCTGGGGTGAGTTTATTTTTGAAAGTTTCAGCCAGGAAGTTGGCTGGGATGGCATGATTAACGGCCAGGTAGCCAAGGAAGATGTGTATATATGGAAGGTAGAGGGTAAATACACAAACGGGCAGGTCTTTATTCTTACAGGTGATGTAACCTTATTAAGATAGGTGAGGACGTATGAAAAGGGTTATTGTCATATTGGTTCTTCTCGCCTGCATCATCAGGGTTTTTCCCCAGGACCCTCAGTTCTCCCAGTTTTATTCGAATTATTTGTACCTGGCGCCGTCTTTTGCTGGATTAACGGAACAGAACCGGTTAAGCCTGAATTACAGGAACCAGTGGCCGGCCATTTCAAACGGGTTTAAGACCTACTCGGTTTCCTTTGATAAATTTATTGAAAAGTTCAGCAGCGGGCTTGGTCTGCTAGCTTACCAGGATGTTGCCGGTACCGGCCATATGAGGACTACGAGTGTTGGTGCCCAGTATTCTTTTGATTTCCGGCTGACGGAGTCAATGCATGTGAGGCCCGGATTATATTTTAATTACACAGAGAGGGGTATTGATTTTGACAGGCTGACATGGGCCGACCAGATTACACCTGACGGAACCTCCTCTTCATCGAATGAGCACAAAACAATAGGAAAGGCAGGAGATATAGATTTTTCGACCTCCCTGTTGATGTATACCGACAGAATCTGGTTCGGAACCGCTGTAGATCATATTCTGAAACCGAATCAGTCGCTATATCTCTACGAGGGAAATGAAAAAAACCAGGGAACAGTACCTCTTAAATATTCGGTATTCGGCGGAGTGAAATTTTTACGACCGGAAAAATTACTCCGGCCAATTCCTACAAGTATTCAGCTTGCCTTTCTTTATAAGCAGCAGGCGCAATACAGGCAGCTTGACCTCGGAGTTTACTGGTATCACAGCCCTTTTGTGGCAGGAATATGGTACAGGGGAATACCGATGTATAAAGAGGTATTCAACCGAGATGCTGCCACAATTCTTATCGGTGTAAAGATGGATGACCTGAACATCGGCTACAGTTATGATTTTACAATCTCCCGGTTAATGACCCATGCAGGGGGTGCCCACGAAATCTCGGTGAGTTATGTATTCAAAACAAGACCCCTGAAGCATAAAATAAAAATGGTACCCTGCCCGGAATTCTAATTACTGAACCTGTATGAACAGGGTGGCATGTTTTGGTTTGTGGATGCCATTCTTCAGAAATATATTAATTACTTCACGGGCTTTATTCTCATAAAAATAATAGTAATCAGAACCTTTAAGCTGGGCTACTTTTCGCCTGAGCCGGTCAGATATTTCATTGATTTCATGCATATCCATTTTCTCACCGGTTTCTTCGGAATGGATGAAATACTCGGTAAGTTGAAATTCAGGTATGTTTACGAGTGAGAATAATTCTTTCAGTGAGTAAATATCCCGGTGGTAGTGACCCTGGTGATTATCGATATCAGAAACAAGCCGGTGGTAAAGCATATAAGTTTCATCAAGAGCCGTATTATTTTCATTCAGCATTTCATTGACGATCACAAGTCCTTTTTTCCGGCATATCCTTGCTGTTTCCCGGAATAATTTGGGCAGGTTATCCACATGGTGCAAAGCATTTGACATGGTAACCGTATCAAAATATCCTGTAGTGAAAGGCATTTCAAGGGCTGAAGCAAGAACCAATATTACCTGTTTATCCGACAATACCTCGCGGGCCTGCATGAGTTGCTGAGGATCATTATCGATACCGGCTATACTTCTGGATGAATGAAAGGATTCAATTGCGAATTTCAGGAAATCGCCACGGCCGACGGCTACATCGAGGAAATTTCCGGCATCAATATGACTGATCCTGTTTTTTAGGACCAGCATTTTTTCATAATTCATGCAGAATCAGGATTATTACAAATAAAGGTACATCCTTCGGAAAAGGATAACAATGGTATTTATCATGCACAATATCACCTTCCTAAAATGCGGCCATTAACAGGTCGATATTTTTGGAGGGTATTCCAAACTGGTTACCCAGGTATTCATTGGTGAGTATGCCGTTGTATATATACACGCTGTTGCGAACGCCGAGGTTGGCTTTTAGAAAGGGTTTAAAACCTCCTGAACTGCCAACCGTTACAAGAATCGGAGAAAGGATATTGCTGAGGGCTATGGATGCAGTGCGGGCCACACGTGACGGCATATTGGGCACTGAAAAATGAAGGACATTGTGTTTTGTGTAAACGGCATCCTGCATTGACCTGTATTCGGATGTCTCAATGCAACCTCCCATGTCGATGCTGAGATCAATTATAACACTTCCCTTTTTCATTTCTTTAACCATATCTTCGGTCACAAAATACCGGGGACCCGTGTCCCATAAGTTAATGGCACCGATGAGGACATCAGCGGATTTGAGTGTACGCCGCAGAACCTTAGGATGAAAAATAGAAGTATATAACCTTCTTCCGAGGTTTCTTTGTAATTCTTCAAGCCGTTGAGGGGAGTTATCAAATACCTTAACAATAGCACCAAGCCCCAGGGCGGCCCGGGCTGCAAATTCAGCAATTGTATCTGCGCCAATAATAACCACTTCGGTAGGTGTGATCCCTGCAATTCCGCCAAGGAGAACACCTTTGCCGCCATTTTGATTGCTCAGCAATTCCGCTGCAATATTTATGGCTGAAATGCCCGATATGGCACTCATCGATTGAATTACGGGGTAATACCCGTGTTCATCACGGATTTGTTCAATGGCAAAAGCAGTGCATTTTTTATCCATCAGTCCCCGAATGTACTCCTCAGTCTGGCGGGCGAGGTGAACCGAAGAAAGGATGACCTGGTTTCCTTTCAGCATTTCAATATCTTTGGTGTCGGGAGGAGAGATTTTGAGGATAATATCGGCATTCATCACCTGTTTCCTCGAATCGAGAATAAAAGCTCCGCATTCGCTGTAATCCGTGTCATTATACCTGGCACCCTCACCGGTTTTAGCTTCAAGCAAAACCTCATGGCCATTATTTACAAGTACTTCAACGGCTTCAGGTGTAAGAGAAACTCTTTGCTCAACCTGTTGTTTTTCACGGGGCAAACCGATGGTAAGTTTTTTAAACTTTCTTCCCATGGCTACCATTTCTTCCTGCGGCAATAACCCGCCGTAAAACAGGGGATTACTTGCAGCTTCAGGCCGGGGATCTACCATATGCTATGATGTTAAAATACCAACAAACTAAGGTACTATAAAAAGAATAAAACATCAAACTTTTGGATTTCATTTAAAGTTCGATCGAAACGGACCTTTTGTTTTCGCCCGTTTCGTGCAGGTGGACCTTTACGATCCCTTCCGGCAAAAGGGATTCGGCCTTTTCAGCCCATTCAATGAAAATGTAGTTATCACCGTAAAAATATTCCTCGTAGCCCAGGTCATACAACTCACCTACCTGGTTAATCCGGTAAAGATCAAAATGATACAGGGTTTCGCCTGAAGAGGTTGTGTATTCATTTACAAGGGAGAATGTAGGACTTGTAACCAGCCCTGTTGCACCCAGTTCGTGGCAAATTGCTTTTATAAAAGTTGTCTTGCCTGAGCCCATCGGACCGTAAAATGCAAAACTCCTGTGACCATCGGTCACTTCATTGAATTTGCGGGCAGCGCTATGAATAGCGGCAAGTGAATTTATTTCAAAGCTAATCATTGTCAACGCGGAATCATCGTAACAAGAGGAACCATCATTTCTTCCATTGAAATACCGCCATGCTGAAAGGTGTTCCTGTAATAACTTACATAATAGTTGTAATTATTCGGATAGGCCAGGAAATCGCTGTTCATGGCAAATATATATCCTGAACTCACATCGGCTTTTGGCAGATGTGCGGCAAAAGGCTCACGAATTTCAAAAACTTCTTTAGGATTGTAATTTAAATTCTTACCCATTTTATATCTTAAATTCACGGATGTCTTTTTATCGCCGACTACTTTAAGCGGATTATTTACCCTGATGGACCCATGATCGGTTGTAAAGACAACAGTTACCCCGTTTTCAGCCAGAAGCCTGATGATATCGAGCAACTGTGAATGCTGAAACCACGATAAGATCAGTGACCGGTATGCCGAATCATCACCCGCCAGTTCCCGGATCATCTCAAGTTCGGTATTGGCATGAGAAAGAAGGTCAATAAAATTGTAAACGATGACAACAAGGTCATAATTCAGCAGGTTACTGAAATTATCCACCAGCTTCTTACCGCTTTTTATGTGGATAATTTTCTCATAATACATCCTGTATTTTTTACCCAGCCGGTTCAGTTGTTTCTGAAGTAGTTCCTCTTCATTAAGGTTTTTGCCTCCTTCTTCGTCATCATTCAGCCAAAGCTGGGGATTCATCGATGCAATTTCACGGGGCATAAGTCCTGCAAACATTGAGTTACGTGCGTACTGGGTTGCTGTAGGCAAAATGGAACAGAACAGGGAATCGTCAAGAGATGTATAGAACTCGCTGATAATGGGGTAAAGAGTTCTCCATTGGTCGAGTCGGAGGTTATCAATTAAAATGACAAACACTTTTTTCCGGGCTTCTACAAGGGGAAAAATCTTTTCCTTAAACACTGCCGCTGAAAGGAGAGGTTTATCCGATGATTTATCTGTGAACCACGATAAATAGTTATTCTTTATGAACCGGCTGAAACCTGAACCGGCTTCGGATTTCTGCATTCGCAGCACTTCATACATACTGGCATCGTCTGAGCGTTCCAGTTCGAGTTCCCAGTAAACAAGCCTGCGGTAAATGTTTTCCCAATCGCTGTATGACCTAGAATTATTAATATCGATGCCCAGGTTTCTGAATTCTGACTGGTAGGCTGAAGTAGTTTCCCTTGTAATCAGTTTCTTTGTCTCCAGGTTTTTTTTAAGAGAAAGCAGGATCTGGTTGGGATTAACCGGTTTTATCAGGTAATCGGATATTTTCGAACCGATTGCCGTTTCCATTATATGTTCTTCTTCACTTTTTGTAATCATTACAACAGGAAGGGCGGTATTAAGCACCCTTATTTTATTCAGGGTTTCTATTCCGCTTAATCCCGGCATATTTTCATCGAGTAAAACCAGGTCAAAGTGAGCTCCCTGTATCAGGTCAATGGCATCAGCGCCATTGGATGCGGTATCAACCTGGTAGCCCTTTTCATTAAGAAACAGGATATGGGGCTTTAAAAGGTCGATTTCATCATCTATCCAGAGAATCCTCATTTTTTTGGTTTCGGCTGTCATTTGTATTTTTCCAAGTAGAATTTCAGATACCGGTCTACAGATTTATCCTTTTTTAACGTGAGCAGGTTTTTCTCAGATATAACAAACGGAACCATATTAATATCAGGCAAATCTTTAAGAATTTCCTGGCTTCCTTTGATTGCGTTCATATATTGAACAGCTTTCTCCTGGTTTTTAAATGTTTTAACCGTAACCAGGTTGGTTTTACCATCGAGGTTAATTACTTCAACAATCAGGTTGAGGCTATCATACTTGTCGAGATTATAATTGATAATGTTAAAGACAAGCTGGTTAGCATTTATATTTTTATTGGCTTCAAACACAAAAAGGTGTTTTGCAATGGGAGAATAATCATATATCTCCTGGCTGATCCTGATTTCTTCAGCTTCTTTTATTTCGGGATGTTCCTGGTCCATATAACTGATCAGGTTGGCGGCATCCGAAGCAATTTCGGTATTGGGATATTTTGCCGCCACTGCTTTCAGGCTGTCTCTGAAAACTTTGCGATCTGTAAATTTACCCTGTGCCAATATATTCAGGTATGTAAATTGGGGTGTAAGTTTATGTGAGGGATAGGTTTTCCGGGCATAACCGGTTCTTGAAATTACATCTGCATATTTACCCTGGCTGTACAATTCATAGGTTTGCCTGTAATAGTCCTTTATTTGCTGATCTTCCTGTTCAAGTTTAACAAAGTATTCCGGATCTGTCAGTACCCGGGCATAAGTGCTTCCTGGAAAATCGCGGGCGATTATTCCTTTATAGTAATCCATCATTGCCTGGTTATTCTGTTCCCTGGCGATTCCGTAAAGATTGTAATATGAGGCCAGCAGGAATGTTGAAGAAGGGAAGCGTTTCACCAATGATTTGAACGATTCATTAGCCTTTTCATAATCCTTAAGTTCTTCCTTATAAATAATGCCCATGTTGTATAATGCTGCCTCAATGTCTTTTATGGTGGCTTGTTTCGCCGAGTCGGTAAAAGGAATACCCGAATAGTAGAATTCGCGCGACATTTTACTGTAGGAAGCTTCCGGCGTCACGGCATCTTCAGTTTCTGCAGTTTCATCAGCCGGGGCGAAGTTTACGACAGCTTTTGAAGCCCTTTGCCAGTGATCCTCAAGACGACGGTTTCCCCATTTCAGTTTAAATTCACGGAAGCCCTGGTTTTTTGCTGCATCATTATAAAAATACCACTGGCTTTTGTTGCCTGTATTAATGGTTGCCTGACGGGCGGACGGGTTTTGCATGGAAACTTCCTGGCCGAATTGTTCATCAAGCTGTTTTTCCTGTTGTTTTATGCGGGCTTCCTCTTCTCGTTTTCTTTCGGCTTCAATAATGGCATCGATTTTCGAGTTGAGGGTTTCCCTGGGCAGGTCAGCAAGTAAAAGAACGCTGTCGCCCAGTGTAACCGTATTAATTTCGGTAACAAGCCGGGTAAGGCTTTTTGATTTCGTAAATATCACATTGTAACCGGGGTAATCGGGATCAATATAGGTTACAACACTGTCATAATAAGCCTGTGCATTCGGATAATCGGGAAGAGCATAAAAGTAATCAGCCAGGGTAAGGTATGACCGCACTTTTTGCTGGTTATTCCCCTTGTTGGCGGCAATAGATTTTGTGTAATATTCTACGGCTTTCTTTTGATTCCCCTGTTTAACCGCAAGATTTCCAAGTGCATAATATATCTGGTCCTGGTATTCGATATTCTTATCATCATTGAGCATTTTGATCAGCTCATTTTCAATCTGGCTGGCCTGTCCGAATCCTTCTTCATAAGAAAGGGCCCTGTTAATATGCGCATTGAAGGCCATTTCATAAACCGGGTTCATTTTGATAACCCGACCGTAAAAATCGGATGCTTTTTTCAGTTCACCGGTTTTCTCATATAACTGGGCAAGTATGTAATAATACCGGATGCGGGTTTTTTTATGCTTTTCAAATTCTATAGCCTTTTCAAGATTAGTTACTGCTGAACTGTAATCTTTTTGTTTCAGGTTTAAGTCAGCATAAGTAGGATAAAATTCCTGCATCAGTTTTTCAGGAACTGAAGCGTTGTTTGTAAGAGATGAAAGGATTTCAGAAGCATCCAGCAGTTTACCTGTGGCAATTGACACTTTGGCCAGCCATATCTGTGCCTCGAATGCTGTTGTCTGATTTTTGAAGTCGGCGATGATTTTCCTGAATATTTCGGCTGCCTGGGCGTATTCATGTTTGTAAAAATGTGATTTTCCCATTAGCAGGTAAGCATCATCCACAAAAACATTATATTCTTTCTTGTTCAAAAATTCACGTTCATCAGGGGAAAGTGTTTTATTATCCTTCACTTTAGGTTTGGCCGTTATAGAATGCAGGGTTATCAGCTTTGTACATTTCTTAATTGTGCGGTCCATATCAGAACCGGCAATTGCGGGAGCCTGCTTATCATCGTAATTAAAAACAGGAAGAATTTCAGAATAATCGTCTTTATGCTCCTTTTCAAGCTTTTCAAGTCCGTCGTTAAAACTTTCAGATCCATTGAAAAGCACATTATACCGGGCAGTAAGGTTATGATAAGCCCGTGAAAGCCCGGTGTTTTTCTGGGCACTGCATGCTGCAAGTAAAAACACAAGGGTTGTCAGGGTAATATATAGCAGAACTTTCTTCAAATGATAATTATGAAAGGTAATGGATCAAAAGCAAATATGTTATCAGTAAGCTAACTTGTAATCCGTCAAATTATTTTCCGGTTGTAAATTTATTTAATGTACTCTAAACAAAAAATTCTTTTGTCAGCCAAGCTCTCAAAGAAGTTTGACACAGGCAAGCGAGGCAATGCTTATCATGGTTCCCTCGGCCTGCAAAATAGTTTCAGCGCATGCTTCAATGGTTGCTCCTGTTGTAATCACATCGTCAATCAGGAGGATGTGTTTGTTTCTGATGGCATTCTCATCGGTGATCCTGAAAGTGCCTTTAACATTTTCCCACCGTTCGTATCTTGATTTCTGAGTCTGTGTGCGGGTTGGAATAAACCGGCCGACGCAATGATTGATTACCGGTTTGCCAAGAACTTCAGAAATGCCGCAGGCAATCAGCTCGCTTTGATTATATCCGCGTTGCCTGTATTTTGAGGGATGTAATGGAACCGGAATAATTAAATCGGTGCCGGCAAACGGTGAAGATTTCAGTTCCAAACCAAACATCCTGCCCATTTGACGGGCCAGTTCCTGCTGACCCTTGTATTTGATTTCATGCAGAATTTGCCTGTATCGGCTATCCCTTGTGAAAAACATAAAAGATGTGGCATGTACAACGGGAATTCTTCCCCAGAAAATTCTGGCCACTTCATTTTCAGGATCACTATGAAATTTCGTCCTGGGCAGTTCGGCAAGGCATCTCAGACAGATACCCTGTTCATTGTGATACAGCACCTTTTCACATGCCGCACAATAATTGGGATATATAATACTGATAAGTCCCTGAAGGTATTGCTTGAACGTACCGGACAATTTTCAGACGGGTTTATTTATTTTTATTTCATACGTAATGTCAATTGCCTTCTTCAGTGTTGCTGCAACTCCGCAATATTTTTCCTGCGAAAGTTCTATGGCGCGTTGTATTTTATCTAAAGGAAGTTCTGCTCCTGAGAATTCATATGTTAAGTGCATTGCCGTGTACTGTTTGGGGTGTTCTTCGGTAAGAGTGCCTTCCACTATTAAATTGAAATCAGATAATTCAACCTTCATTTTTTTCAATATCGATACAACATCCATACCGGTACAACCAGCCAATGATGCCATGAGTGCAGGTTTAGGTCTGGGGCCGGCATTTTTTCCGCCTGTGGAGGGACTTGAATCGAAAAGTATGTGATGACCGTCAATAGTTGCTTCAAATGCCATATCGCCTACCCAATTGACATTAATGATATCTTTCATTTTTTTTGCTTAATTTGGTGATTAAATAACAAAATTAGTCAATATTCGCAGTGTCATTTATAGTAGTATGAAAAATCAATCAGTATCAGCACGCAAGGATTGTTTTATAGATAGTTCTTCGATATTCAGACACCTCACCAAAGACGAGCTGGCCATGATCCCGATTGATCAGGAGCCGGATACCTACAAGCGAGGTACAATCATATATTCGGAAGGCAGCCGTATTAACGGTTTCTATTGTGTTCAGAAAGGGATAATCAAGATCTTTAAAACCGGATTTGACGGAAAGGAACAAATTATCCGTTTTGCAAAAAAGGGTGACATTATGGGATTCAGGTCAACAATCACCCGCGAACGAGCCTGTACTTCGGCAAAAGTCCTGGAGGACGCCCTGATTTGCTTTGTACACGCGGAAACCGTCCTTGAATTTGTAAAGCATAACGGGAATTTTGCCCTTGAGTTATTGCAAATAGCCTGCAAGGAGCTTGGCGAAGCCAATGATTATATTACCGATATAGCACAAAAAACAGTAAGGGAACGGCTTGCCGAGGTGATTATTCATCTGCGGAAGGATTTTGATCTTGACAATGAAAAGTATTTGCAGATAACCCTTACCCGTGAGGAACTGGCCAACATGGTAGGTACGGCAACAGAATCGGTAATCAGGCTCCTGTCAGAGTTCAAGCAGGACGGCCTGATCGAATTGCAGGGAAGAAGAATCAAAATTCTTGACGAGAAATCTCTTTACAAAATCGGAAACCTGAATGACTGATGCCTGTAAGGAGGCATGCGGAATCATTCAGAAGAAAAGCTTTCGGGATTAAAAAAACAATTTGTAATACTTCGTGGTTATTACCTGTGTTTTACTAAATCTTTCATACCTTTTAGCAATTATTTTAGTGATACATGGGTAAAAAATCAAAGAACAAGCCAAGGAAGATTAATAAGAAAGAACTTACCAATAATATTCTGGCCATTTTTTCAGCTCACCCGCGGAAAACATTCAATTATAAGCAACTGGCGGCGGGAATGCTCATCACCGACTCATCGGAGAAAAAACTGATCACTGAAATACTTTATGAGTTAAAAGAGAAAGAAACCGTTGATGAAATTTCAACCGGTAAATTCAGGATAAAATCGGGAGGCGGAACTGTTATCGGAACCATCGACATAGCAAGGGGCGGATACGGATTTGTTGTATCAGAAAATATAAAGGATGATATTTTTATTTCACAGAATAACCTGAACCATGCCCTTAACGGTGACACGGTGAAGGTATTACTGTATGCCCATAAAAAAACACGTGAACTTGAAGGCGAAGTTGTGGAGATCCTTGAAAGAGCACGTGAAACATTTGTAGGTACTGTTGAGATAGCCGAACGCTTTGCCTTCCTTGTTCCCGACAGCCGTCACATGCCTTTCGACCTGTTTATTCCACTCGATAAATTAAAAGGTGCAAAGAGCGGGCAAAAAGCCATTGCAAAAATTACAGAGTGGCCGAAAAACGTAAAGAATCCATTCGGTGAAATTGTTGAGGTACTGGGCAACCAGGGAGAAAATGAAACCGAAATGCACGCAATTCTTGCCGAATTCGGGTTGCCTTATACATTCAACGAGGAAGTTGAAGAAGAGGCTGCACGGATCAACGACCGGATCACAGAAGAGGATATAAAAAAAAGAAGAGATTTCAGGAAAGTACCGACTTTCACAATCGATCCCGAGGATGCGAAAGACTTTGATGACGCCTTATCGCTTCATGAACTTCCCGGTGAAAAATGGGAAGTGGGAGTGCATATTGCCGATGTTACCCATTATGTGCAACCGGATACAATAATTGATGAAGAGGGACAGCAAAGAGCAACATCCGTATACCTTGTTGACCGGGTTGTTCCGATGCTGCCCGAAAGGCTTTCGAATTATATATGCTCCCTGCGGCCCAAGGAAGACAAATTGTGCTTTTCTGCTGTTTTTGTTCTGAACAATGAGGCTGAAATTCTTGAAGAGTGGTTCGGAAAAACAGTGATTAATTCCGACAGACGGTTCAGCTATAAGGAAGCCCAGGCTGTAATTGACACCGGTGAAGGGGATATGAGCCATGAGATACTCACACTGAATAAACTCGCAAGGATTTTGCGTGAGAAGCGATTCAGGGATGGTGCCGTAGCATTCGAAAGAGAAGAAGTAAAGATTGAAGTGGATGAAAAAGGCAAACCGGTAAGGATTTATGCCCGTGAGCATGGCCTTTCAAACGAGCTTATTGAGGAATTTATGTTGCTTGCAAATCGCAAAGTCGCCGAGCGAATCGGAAAAACAAGCGATAAATCGGACAGGAAAACATTTGTTTACAGGATTCATGACCGGCCTGACAGCGAGAAACTGCAGAAATTTTCAAGGTTTATCAAAAAGTTCGGTTACAAGCTTACTATAAAGTCAAACAAACAAACGGCACAGTCATTAAACCAATTGCTTGATGATGTAAAAGGAACCAGGGAGCAGGATATCATTGAAAACCTTGCTTTACGGGCCATGGCAAAGGCAGAGTATTCCACCAATAATATAGGGCACTATGGATTGGCATTCGATTATTATACACATTTTACATCGCCGATCCGCAGGTATCCCGACATGATGGTTCATCGATTACTGGGCGATTACCTTCATGGTGCCTCTTCACGCAATCAGAAAATATACGAAAAAATGTGCAGGCATTCTTCAAAAATGGAGATACTTGCCATGGAGGCAGAAAGGGCATCTGTAAAGTACAAGCAGGCTGAATTCATGAAGGATAAAATCGGCAGGCAGTTTGAAGGTGTTGTTTCCGGAGTCACTGAATGGGGAGTGTTTGTTGAGATCCTTGAAAACAAATGCGAAGGAATGATTCCGATAAGGGGGCTCGGCGGCGACTTTTACGAATATGACGAAGATAATTACTGTATCAGGGGACGGAGAACAGGTAAGAAATACCAGATGGGTGACCCGGTACAGATTGAAGTGGTTCGGGTTAACATGGAAAAAAAGCAGATTGATTTTTCTCTTGTGGCAGGAGATTGATTAAGTTTACACGCTATGATTCTTAATTACATCTGGGTCGGCTTTTTTGTAGTGGGCTTCCTCGTTGCCCTTTTCAGGGTAATAGGATATTACTTCCGTGATTTTATGGCGGATCATCTGAGCCTTATTTTTTCAGTGGCTGACCGGGATGTTTTCAGCGCCATAGTAACAAGTACTTTCGATATGGCGAAGACGAGCGTCGAATTGTCAATATATCTGATTGGCGTTATGACGCTATGGCTTGGCATTATGAAAATCGGAGAAAAGGGCGGAGCTGTAAATGCGCTCTCCCGGGTAATGAATCCATTTTTCAGCCGCATATTTCCCGGCATACCTAAAAATCATCCGGCCATGGGATCGATCCTGATGAATTTCAGCGCCAATATGCTCGGATTGGATAATGCCGCAACGCCACTCGGACTGAAAGCCATGAAAGAGCTTCAGGGAGTGAATCCCGACCAGGAACGGGCATCGGATCCAATGATTATGTTTCTTGTATTGAATACATCAAGTCTGACCATCATACCAATCAGTGTGCTTGCCATGCGTGTTGCTGCAGGTGCCGCCTCTCCCACGGATATTTTCATACCCATGATCCTGGCCACCTATTTTTCCACCCTGGCCGGCTTTCTTTTTGTTGCTTTCAAACAAAAGATCAATATTTTTAACAAAGTTGTATTGGCCTATCTTGGCGGAGTAACCTTGCTCATTGCCGGGATAATATTCTACCTGACAAATCTCCCTCAGGATAAAATGTCTGTACAAACTGCGTTTGCCGGAAACTTCCTGTTGTTTTCAATTATAATTGTTTTCATTCTGCTTGGGATAAGGAAGAAGATCAATTTATATGAGACTTTTGTTGAAGGAGCAAAGGAAGGTTTCCAGGTTGCAGTGAATATAATTCCTTATTTAGTGGCAATGTTGGTTGCCATTGGTGTTTTCAGGGCTTCCGGTTCGTTTGAATTTTTGATGTCAGGATTACGAAACTTCTTTGCCTTATTTGGTTTTGACACACGGTTTGTAGATGCGATGCCTGTTGCACTGATGAAACCCATGAGCGGAGGGGCAGCCAGGGGTCTTATGGTTGATGCCATGAAAAACTTCGGGCCTGATTCATTTGCAGGGCGCCTGGCGTGCATTGTCCAGGGATCTACCGAGACCACTTTTTACACTGTTGCAGTTTACTACGGTGCTATTAACATCAGGAACACAAGGTATACGGTTGCAGGGGGCCTTCTGGCCGACCTGGCGGGAGTACTGGCTGCAATAGCCATGGCCTATCTGTTTTTTGGCAATTCCTGATATTTTACTTTAACTGGTAATTCAATTGAAGTGTGAGGTAATTGTTGAAATCACCCCTTGAATTGCCAAAAATTTTACCGAACCAGCTATAGTAGGATCCCGCAGTTTCAAGATCCCTTATTGAAAAAATCGAATAAGAATATCTTACATCGATGCTGATATTTTGTGTAATTAAAATATTGGCACCAATCAGTGTGCCGAGGTCAAACTTCCGGAAATCAACAAGGTACTCCTGTGGCAAAGTTCCGCTGTCATCGCGGCCATTGGCGTGGAACATGTATCCGGGAATTAACCCGAGCTGCAGGTAACCGTACTTTTTTATTCTGAAGGAAGCCATTACAGGAATGTCGATATAGTGCAGGGCCAGCAGGTATGATCCTGTGTTATCCTCTGAAGCCGGGTTGCGTGCCCCTCTTGATGCGTACCGTACTTCCATCCGCGACTGAAGCCAGTCGGTCATATCGCGTGTGACATATACACCTCCCACCAATCCCATTTTATCATAGCCGGCATAAGAATCGCCGTCAACCTGCGAGGCTGTAAAACCTGCCAGTATGCCACCATGAAAGTCCTGTGCACTCAGCGCGCTTAAAGTAAATATCAGAATTACAACTAACCGGAACTTCATATCAGTATAGATGTTCAGATAACAGTTTCTCTTTAAGTCTGGCTACGCCGGTACTTGCTTTTTCCCTGATAAAATTGATATGGCGGTAAATAGGTACGGCAACGTCATTCGGATCGATAAGATAAACAGGAGTGGGTTTCGGAACATAATCGATAAGACCTGCCGCCGGGTAAACAACCATGGAGGTACCTATGACAACGAAAATATCGGCCTGGTTGGTGATTGCCGCGGCTTCCTCAATGGCAGGAACTGCTTCGCCGAACCACACAATATCAGGTCTGAGCTGGGTTCCTTTTTCGCAGGTATCTCCTTTATTTATCGGTTTATAGCCGATATCATATACAAGGTCAGGATCGCCTGTACTCCTTGCCCTGGTTAGGATTCCATGTAAATGGAGCACATTTTTACTCCCGGCTTTTTCGTGCAGGTTATCAACATTCTGGGTGATGATCTGCACATCGAAATATTTCTCAAGTTCAGCAAGGCCTTTATGCGCGTCATTAGGCTGTGCTGTTTCAAGCTGTTGTCTTCTTTCGTTATAAAAGGTGAGCACGAGTTCCATATTCTTCACCCATCCCGCGTAACTGGCGACTTCCATAACGTCATAGTTTTCCCATAAACCTCCGGAATCTCTGAAAGTTTTGAGTCCGCTTTCGGAACTTACTCCTGAACCCGTTAGTACGACAAGCTTTTTCATGTTAAAACTTAAGGAAAACAAATATAGGATTTTTATTTTACTATCTTTACACGTTTCATATTCAGCATTTCACATGGATCAATATCCTGAAATTTACCGCGAAGAAGAGAGCATAGATATCAAAAAATACCTTTACAGGATTTTATATAATTGGTGGTGGTTTGCTTTATCCATTTTTTTTGCGTTGACTATAGCTTACCTGGTTAACAGGTATTCTGAAGATATGTACAGGGCCAATTGTTCTGTAATCATTGCCAATGAAAATACACCAAGGGGCGATATTGAAAGTGTAATTGAGGATATGACCAATATCCGGAACAGAAGAACCAAGGCCGTGGTTCAGAATGAAATTACAGTGTTGAAGTCATATAAAATGGCTCATGCCGCCCTCCAGAAGCTCGATTTTGGAATTACTTATACGGCAGTCGGCAGAAGAGGTATTGCTGAATCGAAATTGTATAAAAGTTCACCGTTTATAGCCATCGTTGATACTGCATCGGCCAATCAATACAATTACCCGATTTCAATAAGCATCCTGTCTCCGAGCACATACCGTTTCACGGATGATAAATTCGGTATTTCGCAGGTATTGTATTTTGGACAGAAATTTCAGCATGAAAGCTTTAATTTCACATTACTTCCAAGGACTCCCGGAAGTCTTAAAAACCTCGAGAATTTTCCTCTGAAATATTATTTCACACTGAATGATCTGAATAGCCTTGTAAACAGGTATAGGGCAGGACTTAATGTTGAGGTGAATGATGAAAAGGGTTCCATACTGACCCTGTCATTAACCGGTCCGAATAAGGAGCAGATATGTGACTACCTGAACATGCTTTCACGGGTTTATATCCAGTCCAATCTCGACGAAAAGAACTCAACCTCTTCGAATACAATTAAGTTTATCGATCAGCAGTTGAATGAAACCATTGATTCGTTGCAAACTGCAGGAATCAGGCTGCAGAATTTCAGATCCGCCAACCGGATCATTAATATCAGCCAGGAAGGGAATGCCATGTTTCAGCAGATGGAACAACTGAATACTGAAAAAGCGACGATTGATATTCAGGCACGGTATTTTGAGTATTTAAAGGAATATATTGATTCGAAAAAAGATAACATCGAAATCATTGCTCCTTCAGTGATGGGCATACAGGACGCCTTGCTGAACTCGCTGGTATCGCAGATCAATACACTGAATACAGAACGCAGGAATCTTCAGTTCAGTTCGAACGAAAGTAATCCGAAGCTTACCATGCTGAACATGCAGCTTGAAAATCTCAGGCTTGATATCGAAGAAAACGTTCAGAATCTTATTAAGGCAAACAGCATATCGGAAAGTGAATTAAACAAGCGCATAAATAATCTGGAAGCAGAAATTCAGAAACTGCCGTCAACTGAAAGGCAACTTATCAATATTCAGCGTGAATTCAACATAAACGACCAGATATATACTTTTCTTCTTGAAAAGCGTGCTGAAGCTGGTATTACCAAAGCCTCAAATATGCCGGACCACCGGCTTCTCGACAGTGCCAGGGCGGAGAATGCTGTGATGATAAAGCCGAAAACTTCCATGAATTATATGATGGGCCTTGTTCTTGGAGGGCTGCTACCCCTGTTGCTGCTGATTCTGATTGAATATTTCAACAATAAAATTGTTGACAAAAAAGATATAGAACAGCAAACCAACACTCCCATTTTAGGTTCTGTTGGACATAATGACAAATCATATGACCTTCCGGTTTTTGAAAATCCGAAATCAGCCCTCACCGAATCATTCCGATCACTCAGGGCAAATCTGCAATACCTGCTTAAGAATGAAACTCACAAGATCATATCCTTTTCATCCACTATAAGCGGCGAAGGAAAAACTTTCTGTTCGGCAAACCTGTCAGCAATACTTGCCATGGCAGGGAAAAAGACCCTTCTGATAAGCCTGGACCTTCGCAAGCCGAAAATTCATAAAATTTTCAGGATAAAAAATGAAAAAGGGATCAGTTCTTACCTTGCCGGTATCGACGGGGAAAACTTCATTCATCCCACCAATGTGGATAATCTGTGGGTAGCTGTTTCAGGTCCGGTGCCCCCCAATCCTGCCGAGCTTATCGAATCGGCAAGGATGACAGAGTTCCTGCGAAAAATGAAGGAAGAATATGATTATATTGTTATAGATACTCCTCCGATTGCGATTGTAACAGACGCCCTGCTATTAAAAGATATGGTTGATATCCATGTTTTTGTTATCAGGCATGGTTATTCGAGCAAGCAGGTGCTGCAGTTGGTTGAAGACCTTTTTACCAAAAGAGGTTTAAAAAATATGACACTGCTCATCAATGATGTTCAGGCCAAAGGTTATTACGGGTATAGTTACCGCTACGGGTATGGTTATGGTTATGGCTACGGGTATGGTTATGGCTATGAGCATGGCTATTATGGTGAGGAACTTCCTACCATAAAAGGATTCAGAAGGACAATGCGCAAACTTTTAAAATCACGGTAACTTTTTCAGCCGCCCATTGAGGCGAATGATCCCGACTTGGTTATGTGACGTGGTGCAAGGCAGAGTACCGGAATTTCAGCCTTATTGAGTATCTGGTGTGCTGTATTTCCCATAATAAGGGAGATAGCTGATGACTGCTCCGTGGTTATCGAAATAAGATCTGCCCGTACCGTATTGGCGTAGTTAATGATCATATCCGGCACATTGTCGCCAAACACTTCATTGTTTTCACAGGTTACCTTTCCCTGTATATAACCAGCTACCTGGCTGGCATACGATCTTATTTTTTTGATATTTTGTTTACCCTTTGAAGTTTGAACAGCCACTACATGCACCTCTGCATTGAACAACCGGGCCAACTCAGTTGTAAAAGGTACTTTCTGGCGTGAATCGGCTGAAAGATCAATCGGAAGAACTATTTTCCTGATTGAAGAAGGGCAGTAATTCTTGCGCAGCGTAATAACAGGTGATTCGGTAGCTGAAATTATACGAAAAGCATTGCTGCCAATGAATACTTCCTGGAAGCCTGATGCTCCATGGGTAGATGTACTGATTACAGAATTTGGCCACTGTTTGGCAAGATTGACAACTTCCTGGTAGATTCTTCCGGGTGCCAATTTGTAATCGATTACCGAATCATTCTGAAGTTGGGGTTTAAATTCATTTATAATTGTTTCGAATTTTTTCTCAGCGGTGTTTTTTTCGACTACAGATGCATCTTTTTCAGTTTCCGAATTCCTCTGGAGTACATAAATAAGGTGGATGCTGATCTGCTGCCTTGTCGAAAAAAGGGCAGCCATTTTAAGTCCGTTCAAGGATTCTGTCGAAAAATCAACGGGTACAATAATGTTTTTCATATTCCAGAATAGATTATATCCTATTTACGTAATTTCAGAAAAAAAGATATGGTCTGAAAATACAGAATGTGAATTGAAATTAGGGAAGGGGTCGCTTATAGTTTAGTAATATTATATATATTTATATTTTGATACTATCTAAGACATCCGGCTTTTGAACCTAATTTTTGAACGAATTGCCATGCAAGATTTATTTATTCAAGGAACTGACTCGCTTCCAAATGTATCATTTAAGGCCAACGGAGAATTAAAGATATTTGGCAGGGCATTGCCTGAAGACGCAGCTAAGTTTTTTGCTCCGTTACTGGCCTGGATTAATGAATATTCCTCACAGGAGGTGAACATAGAAATCAACCTTGATTATTTTAATACAAGTGTTTCAAAGCAATTGCTTGATTTATTCAAGTCGATCGATAACAAAAAGGACATCCTGACTGTTAATGTGAAATGGATGTACGAAGAAGGAGATGATGAAATGCTGGAATCCGGGGAAATTTACCAGGAATTGCTTCCCAGGTTTTCCTTTTCCTTCCATAAGTACGCCGAAATGACCAATTAGTAACCGTATTTGTTTATTTTCAGACATAAAGTCAGTGTACTATGACATATAAACATATATAGATACGTTGGTTTAAGTTTTGCAGTATCCTTTACATAAATTAAAAACAAGATCATGGCACTTGAGCATTTAACAAAAGACACTTTTAAGGAAAAGGTGTTTGATTATGAAGTCAATAAAGAATGGAAATATGCCGGTACAAAGCCTGCTATTATTGATTTCTATGCAGACTGGTGTGGCCCTTGCAGGATGGTGGCGCCTGTGCTTGAAGAATTAAAAACAGAGTACAGTGATAAGCTTGAAATTTATAAGATAAACACTGACGAAGAGCGTGAATTATCCGCCATGTTTGGCATTCAGAGTATTCCCAGCCTGCTTTTCATTCCGCTTGACGGACAACCTCAAATGGCAATGGGTGCTTTGCCCAAGGAGACTTTTAAGAAAGCCATCACGGATGTACTGAGTGTGACCGTTTAGATTGACTTTTGAAAATATCGGATGTTTAATAAATGGCAATCAAAAGGTTAAAGGGATTTGTCCTTTCCGCCTCTTGATTGTCATTTTTTATTTATTAACTTTGCTCCTCATTCCAAATTACGTTCTTTTGGAACTGCCTTCAGGCAAAGGATGTACAATCTTTCTGAAGGCAAAAATGTGCGGATATGAAATTGACAAAGCTGA
Organism: Bacteroidales bacterium; assembly: GCA_035299085.1. Taxonomy (NCBI): domain Bacteria; kingdom Pseudomonadati; phylum Bacteroidota; class Bacteroidia; order Bacteroidales; species Bacteroidales bacterium. The sequence continues at coordinate 176,880 of DATGXG010000036.1, forward strand.
TATATACATTTCTGTCCATTGAAATCAATCCTGCCGGTTTTTTTACCCATTTTCTCATTATTGTTGTTAATTGCTGTAATAATCGAATAATTCTTTTCACATGGATGTAAAAGGAAAGTTATACACTCGTTTTCTCAATCGTCAGGAGGCTTATGCCGAACAACAGCAGGCTGAGTCGGTTGTTGAAAAACAGCATCTCAAGGGAAAAATGACCGCCAGGGAACGGGTGGATATGCTATTTGACCCTGATACCTTTGAGGAAATCGATGGATATTCAATGCCTGCTCCGGCAGGTGGCGATTTTGGCAAGAAAGTATCAGCCTTCGGTGACGGCGTTATCACCGGTTATGGTAAAATAAGCGGAAGGCTTGCATTTGCGTTTTCACAGGATTTCAACATCATGGGCGGATCGCTTGGTTCGGTTCATGCTGCTAAAATAGCCAAGATACAGGACATGGCACTTAAGATGGGCGCTCCCATTATTGGGTTGATTGATTCGGGAGGCGCTCGTATACAGGAAGGAGTTGCCAGCCTGGCAGGTTATGCAGCTATTTTTAAGCGGAATGTGGATGCATCGGGTGTTGTGCCCCAGATTTCGGTAATTATGGGGCCTGCAGCCGGAGGAGCTGTGTATTCCCCCTCGATCACCGATTTTGTTTTCATGACAAACAAAACCAGTTATATGTTTGTCACGGGTCCCAACGTGGTAAAAGAAGTGCTTAATCAGGATGTTTCCTTTGATGACCTGGGCGGAGCCATGGTGCATATGAAAAAAAGCGGGGTAGCTCATTTTGTTTATGAAGATGAAGAGAATACGTTACGCGGAGTTCAGAAACTCCTGTCGTACCTACCCTCCAATAACCTTGAAAATCCTCCCTTTCTTGAAAACTGCGACAACGACATGAGGGAAGATGAGCGGATAAGGGATATTGTACCTGATGATGCGAATAAACCCTATGACATTAAAGATATCATCAACCTGATTATTGACAGGAATACATTTTTTGAAATATCGACATATTTTGCCCAGAACCTTGTCATCGGTTTCGGCCGGTTGCAGGGTAAAACAATCGGGATCCTGGCCAATCAGCCAAAAGTACTGGCAGGCACACTCGACATCAATTCGTCCGTTAAAGGAGCCCGTTTTATTCGATTCTGTGATTCGTTTAATATTCCTATTCTCACCCTTGAGGATGTACCGGGCTTTTTACCGGGTGTTGACCAGGAGCACAATGGTATTATCAGGCATGGTGCAAAATTGCTGTATGCCTATGCAGATGCCACCGTTCCAAAAATTACGGTGATACTTAGAAAATCATACGGAGGCGCATACTGTGTAATGAACAGCAAAAATCTCGGGGGCGATTTCAATTTTGCCTGGCCAACAGCTGAAATTGCTGTCATGGGTCCTGAGGGTGCCGTATCGATTCTTTACAGGAAAGAACTGATTGAATCGAGTGATCCGGCAAAACTTAAAAAAGAACTGACTGTTAAATACCGCGATGAAATAGCAAATCCTTATGTAGCAGATGATAAGGGATATATAGATGAAGTTATTGATCCCATAACTACACGGAAGAAACTGATAACCGCATTTACTGCGCTTGAGAGCAAACATGTAAGTGTACCATCGAGAAAACACGGGAATATCCCGCTTTAGTAACACTATAAATTCATTTTTCGAGGATGAATATAAAAAGCCTGCTTATAGCAAACCGTGGTGAAATTGCTGTAAGAATTTCAGAAGCTGCCAAAAAGATGGGAATTAAATCATTTGGCATAAAAACGGCTAAAGAACCAAATGCATTATACCTGCGACTTGTGGATGATGTAATTGATTTTTCAGAAAACTTTGATGAGATTCCTGAATTCCTGGATGTTGAACGAATTATCGAAGCCGCAAAACAAAATAAAATTGATGCCATACATCCGGGTTATGGATTCCTGGCTGAAAATCCTTATTTCGCCAAACGATGTGAAGAAGAGAATATAGTTTTCATAGGTCCTTCTGCTGCAGCCATTTACAAAATGGGGAATAAGACAATTGCCAAACAGATTGCGCAGAAGCATGGTGTACCTTTGTTGCAGGGCAGCCAGGGAACGGTTAAGGATCCGAAGGAAGCCGAAGAAATTGCGGAAAAAATAGGGTATCCTGTTATTCTGAAAGCTGCAGCCGGTGGTGGAGGTCGTGGAATGCGCATTGTGGAAAAAGCTTCTGCCATGGAAAAAATGTTTAAGATGGCAGCAGGTGAGTCGGAGAAAGCCTTTAACGATTCTTCGCTTTTCATTGAAAAATATGTAAGAAACCCCCGTCATATTGAATTCCAGGTACTGGGCGACAGGCATGGTAATTATGTTCACCTTGGTGAGCGTGAATGTTCAGTTCAGCGCAAACATCAGAAACTTATTGAAGAATCTCCTTCAGCTGCACTGGATGAAAAGCTCCGGGAAGAAATGGGTAAAGCAGCCATTAAAATTGCAAAAGCGGTTGATTATTATTCGGCAGGAACCGTAGAGTTTTTACTTGACGCGGATAAGAACTTCTTTTTCATGGAAATGAACACGCGGATCCAGGTAGAGCATCCGGTTACCGAAATGGTATCCGGTGTTGATCTCATTGAATGGCAGATCCGGATTTCGGAAGGACAAAAACTGGCTTTCAAGCAGAAGGATGTCAAGCTGATAGGTTGGGCAATTGAATGCAGGATCAATGCCGAGGATGTCCAGGCGGGTTTCTCGCCGAACCTGGGTATTATCGAAAAGGTAACTTTTCCTAAAGGAAAAAATATTCGTATAGACAGTGGAATAACAGAGTATTCGGTTATCACACCTTATTTCGATTCCATGCTGGCCAAGCTTATTATTCATGCAGAATCAAGGGAAAAGGCAATAAGCACTGCAACTGCAGCCTTAAAAAAAGTGTGGATCAGGGGAATTAAAACAACCATTCCATTTTGCCTTGCCGTTCTTAACCATAAAAAATTCAAAAAGGGCGATTTTAATACCTCCTTCATTGAAAAAGAGATGGATAAGCTTTATTATAATGAAGAGGACGATGAAATGCTTGCCGCTTATGTAGCCGCTTTTGATTTCGCTGCGGAACTTGAAACCAACAGGACTGCCAAACCCGATTTTGAAAGAGGAAAAAGCATAAGCCCATGGGTATTAAACAAGAGATTAAAATCACTTTAATAGCGGAATAATGAAGCTTCTCAAATCAAAAAAAGAAAAACCAACGGAGTACATTGCGGTGACCCAGGGCGGTAAAAAGTACGTAGTCCGAAGTCCTTTCAGCGATGAACTGAGTATTAACGGTCACAAGAAGGATATAAAAATCTTTGAAGAGGAAGGATTCACCGTCATTGAATACAAAAACAAGAGATACCTTGCCGAGATAACCGATAAAAACCAGAACATATACACTGTTCTATTGAACGGCCTCAGTTACACCTTTACTATTGAATCACCTATTTCATACCGCCGGCGTAAATACCTTGAAAAATTTAAACAGGCTGATAAAAATGAGGTCATCACAGCTCCCATGCCTGGTAAGATTGTTGAATTGCTCGTTGAGGAAAATGCCATGGTTAAAGAAGGTGAAGCCATACTCATCCTTGAAGCCATGAAAATGCAAAACGAGATTATAGCTGTTGTTGCAGGGAAAGTTAAGAAGATAAGTGTTAAGCCGGGTGACTCGGTAGCCAAGGATGAAGTATTGATGGAAATTGAAAGGTAATCATTACTTTTGAAAAGTAATTGAACCCATCATGAATCAGAAAATTGATCAGGCTGTTGAATATCTTCTTTCAGCAGGCATTAAAGACCCTCAAATCGGAATTGTTCTCGGAACAGGTCTTGGTAAAATGGCAGGTGCCTTTGATATAATCAAAGTAATTGATTACAGTTCAATACCCCATTTCCCTCTTTCTACAGTTGAGTTTCATTCAGGCAAATTGATTTATGGTAAACTACATGGCAAAACCCTGCTTGCCATGCAGGGCAGGTTTCATTACTATGAAGGGTATTCCCTTGCAGATGTAACCTTCCCGATAAGGGTTTTAAAAAAACTTGGCATAAAGTATCTTCTGCTTTCCAATGCCGCCGGCGCTCTTAATCCTTCTTATAAAAAGGGCGATCTCATGCTGATCGACGACCATATCAATTTTCTTCCTGATAATCCGTTGAGGGGAAAAAATCTTGATGAAATGGGACCCAGGTTCCCGGATATGAGTTGTCCCTATTCACCTTTGCTGAATAACAGGATGGTTGAAATCGCAAAGCGTGAAAAAATTGTGCTTTACAAAGGCACCTATGTAGCGGTTATGGGTCCCAATCTTGAAACCAGGGCGGAATACAGGATGTTCAGAAATTTCGCGGATGCTGTGGGTATGTCAACGGTTCCTGAAGTTATTGTTGCCAATCATATGAACCTTCCGTGTGCGGCAGTTTCGGTACTAACAGATGAGTGTGATCCTGATAACCTGGTTCCGGCCAAAATAGAAGACATTATTGAAACTGCAGGGAAAGCTGAAAATAAACTGGTGACATTATTCTCATTTCTGATAAAGGAAATCGATTAATTAAACAGGATGGATTTGGTTACAGGAGCAACCGGGTTACTGGGATCACATGTTCTCTATGAACTGGTGGCATCGGGTAAACCTGTAAGAGCACTTTTCAGGGACAAAACCAAAATTGAAAACACAAGGCAGATCTTCAGTTTTTATACTTCCGATCATTCGTTGTTCAATAACATAGAATGGGTAGAGGCTGATATTTGCAACTACTATGCTGTGCTAAAATCACTTCATGGAATTTCAGGGGTTTATCATGTTGCTGGCAGAGTTACTTTTGACGACCGCGATAAAAAGAAACTGAACAGGATTAACATTGACGGTACGGCCAATATAGTTAATGCTTGTCAGGAGTATAAAAACATCAGGTTATGTCACGTAAGTTCAATTGCCACGTTAGGGGAATTGGAAGACGGTCTGCCGGTGGATGAAACTGTGATATGGAACAAAGGAGAGGATGCCTCTTCTTATTCCATAAGTAAGTATAAGGGAGAAATGGAAGTCTGGCGTGGGATTAATGAGGGGCTTGATGCATTTATCGTTAATCCGTCTGTAATTATTGGTCCCGGTATGTGGCTAGGTCCCGGTAAAGAATTGTTTTTAAGGATAAAAAAGGGACTTAAATATTACCCTCACGGTTCATCAGGTTACGTAGATGTAAGAGATGTGGCCAGGATCATGGTTATTCTTATGGACAGCGATGTCACAGGTGAACGGTTCATTCTGAACTCTGGAAATATCAGCCATAAGGATTTTATGGGAATACTTGCTGCCGGATTAGGATCTGCATCGCCTGCGAAGTTGGTTACTCCCGCTTTGGCCAGGGCTGCGCTTTTTTACGAAGGCATCAGGACACTTTTCACAGGTAAGCCATCCCGGATCAACCGGCAGACTTTTAAAATTGCTTCTTCCGAACTGACCTATTCGAATGCCAAAATAACCGGCAAACTTGGATATACCTTTTGTCGGATTGAAGATTCCCTTAAGGATGCCGTGAAATTTTTTAAAAATATGTACTGATTTTTTTTAACATAAGGGTTACTTTTTAACATCTCGTGGTATTAATGTATACCAAACAGTTAAACTTAAATCCTTATGAAAACAAAACCGTTAGTTTGTGTTATTTTAATCCTTTTGTCATCTGTTTCCTGCCATAAAGATGACCCTGCTTTTGAAACCATGAAAGGCACTCTTTCCCTTCATGTAGGTTTATTTATCAGTGTGAATGAAGAGCCCGGCGAACTTAAATCCACCTTAGCGGGCGAAGATTTCAATGTTACAATTTTCACATCCTCAGGTTCTCAGGTGATGGCTTTTGACCGGGCTGCCGATATTCCGGATGAAATCATGCTCAATCCGGGGAACTATTACGTCACGGCACAATCGGCCAACAATTTACCTGCAGCATTCAGCAATCCTTATTATTACGGTGAGTCGGAAGTTTTCACAATTTCTTCGGGACAGCTGCAAACAGTAACAGTTACCTGTGAACTGGCCAACATCATGGTATCCATGGTTTATGCAGACCAGATAAAAACGTATTATTCCGATTTTTCCACTTTAGTTTCCACTTCGGCCGGCTCACTCACATACACCAAAGAGGAAACCAGGATCGGCTATTTCCAGCCATTACCTGTGAATATTGCAGTAACATTGACCAGGACAACGCAGACAGGAACTGAAACCAAAACACTTACAGGCAGCATTCCCGATCCAAAACCGAGAAGACATTATGAGATACACGTAAATGCTATGGTTGAAGGTTCCGCAGCATTTACGATCAATGTAACGGAAGGGGAAGATTCATTGCAAATTGTAAATATCAATGAAGGTGAGGAACCGCAGAACGGTGTATTTGCCCAGGGGGATCTGTTAATCACCGAAATCATGTATGATCCTGTAGCGTTAACTGATACGTATGGTGAGTGGATTGAAATATATAATAATACTACGGAAAGTATAGATTTGGGCGATGTTGTGATCCGGAAAGGAACCACAGAACACCATACCATTAATGGTCCGCTTATGCTGGCTGCAGGTGCATATGCCGTACTTGCCCGGTCAGAAACCGCATTATCAGGAAATAAATATGTATACGGTAGCTCTCTTTCACTGAATAACACCGGCACAACTCTTTCATTGTACAATTATGGCACGGACGGTACGGACGGCTCCCTGATTTTTGCCGTGGATTACAGTCAGTCCGCGTTTCCTGGCGGAACCGGTGCATCAATAGGCCTTTCCCCTTTAAAGATGAATAAGGAGGAGGCGATATTGGGTTCTTCATGGTGTGTCTCCAAAAGTGCTTACAGCACTGGTGACCTGGGCACTCCGGGAACCGTAAACGATTCATGTGAATAGAAATGGTTAAAGCCCTCATTGCGGTAATTATCTCAGACAGTTAAACCCCGTTAATGACAATCCGGTATCTGCTTTGAGGGCTTTTTGATTTAACAATAAAAAAGACAACAGCAAAAGATCATACTATTATCATTTGGTTAAATTTGCATGGGGCCATATATTTCTCAACTAAATGCAAAAAGGTTTCATAGCCGGTTTTACCAGTGATATAGCTCTTGTCACTGCTTCCTACATTTCCTGTGTTGGTTTAAAACCGGGTTCGGCAAGCAGTGTGTATTATCACAGCTATGCCGATTCGTTTTTGTATTTTATCCTTATCTGGACTGTTGCATCCTTTCTGCTTGAAAAATATAATTTCAGGCTGATTACCGGCTGGAGTGTGCTTTTTAAAAAGATTCTCATATGTAATGTGCTTATATTTTTTGCTGTAACCAGTATGATGTATGTTTTCCAAAGCTTTAATTATTCACGCTTTATAGTTTTGGGTACTATTGGTATTGCTACGTTTGCAGAAATCTTTACCGGTTCGGTATATATGCTATTTCACAATGCCCGGGTTCGGTATGAAAGCTGGACCAATACCGAAACGCAGGTTTCGGAAAAGGATTTATCACAATTATTTAAGAAGGTTGATTCACCCGTTGCCAAACGAAGTTTAAAGTACAATTTCGAATTAAGGGAAAGTTATCTCAGGAATGAAATAGGGATTGAGGCTTATGATTTTATTAAAAATTATGCAGCTATCGATTCACTGAATTCACTTATAATATCCACCACTACCACGTTCAATATTGATGCACAGATTCAGCGTGAATTTGAAGTTATACTGAATGTAAAACGAGTCAATGACTTCAGGTATATTAATAAATTCTTTGAATCGGTTAACTCGAAATTGCCTGTTGGAGGAATTTACATCGATTTCTTTGAAACAGTGAGCATGCGGAAAAAAAGGATTCTTGGAAAGTACCCTGTCGTTATCAATTACATGTATTATGCGGTGGATTTCATAATAAAGAGAGTTTTTCCAAAATTCGCCCTTACAAAAAAGTTATATTTTATTCTTACCCGGGGAGAAAACCGGGTTTTGTCGAAGGCCGAAACTTTTGGAAGGCTTTATTCCTGTGGTTTTGAAATTCTTGATGAAAAGCTGATAGGCAGCAATTTCTATTTTGTTGCGATAAAGGTAAAGGACCCGATGTTCCCTAGCAATCCCAGCTACGGGCCTGTCATTGCCCTCGAGAGGATAGGACGGGGAGGCAAAATAATAAAAGTGTACAAAATGAGGACCATGCACCCTTATGCCGAATACCTCCAGGATTATATTTATAAAAGGGCTGGTTTGCAGGAGGGAGGCAAGTTTAAGGATGATTTCAGAGTGACCACACTGGGTAAAATTATGAGAGTTTTCTGGTTGGATGAGTTACCTATGATCATCAACCTGTTGAAAGGGGATCTTAAAATTTTCGGTGTAAGGCCTTTAAGCCGGCAATATTTCAGGCTTTACACAAGGGAATTGCAAAGGCTGCGGATACTTACAAAGCCCGGATTGATTCCGCCATTTTATGTCGATTACCCAAAGACACTTGAAGAAATCATTGCATCAGAATTGAAATACCTCAGATCTTACTGCAAGCATCCCTTGAGAACCGATTGGAACTATTTCTGGAGAGCCGTTTTCAATATAGTTTTCCGGAGATACAGAAGTAAATGATTTGATTTTGCACTGAAATATTCGTTTACACCTTCGTAGAGACGGGATTTATCGCGTCTTTAGATTATGTTACCCAAATGAAATTCTCTAAAAAGAATTACTTATTCAGGTAATTCAAAACAAGAATCAGTGTTGAAACAGAAGTGAAGGCGAGTGAGATTGCTGGCATATTCATGCGGAACGATTTGTTTTTAATTGGTTCAACATAAACAATATCGTTGGGCAATAAAAAGAATCCGTCTGACGAAAGGATGTTCTTATTGGTCAGATTGAGCCTGAAGGAGATTGTTCCGTTAGCAGTGGGTCGGAGAACCAGTACCTGTTTACGGTTACCATAGTCGGTTATATCACCGGCCATACTAATCGCTTCGAGCACACTCAGCTGGTTATTGAAATTATTATAAGTACCCGGACGGTTTACTTCACCGATAACCGAGACTTTGAATGAAATCAACTTGACGATAACGGTGGCATCTTTCAGGTATTGGTCAGCTCTTTTTCTGATAGCGGCTATCGCTTCGTCCATTGTTTGTCCTGCGATTTTTATTCTGCCCAGAACTGGTATTTCAATATTTCCGGAATCACTCACCGAGTATCCGTTTATAAAAAGACTTGTTTCGTTCTGAAACAGGTTTTGCTGATATGAGCCGATAGTCTGGTTGATCAGGCTGCTCATATCTTCATTGAGTGAATATATTTTTACATAGATAATATCTCTTGTCTGAATGCGGTATTCCGGTTTATGTTTCGGATAGAATGTGCCGTTGGCCAGAGAGTCGACATCTTTCAGGTAAACCAGCTGACGGTGTGTGGTACAGGATACAGAAAAGAGTGCAATAATTCCAATAATAAAAATGACAGCTGATGGGCATGACAAATTATGATTCCTTGTTATCTGCATACTATTCAAGATATTCCTTGTAAACCCTGCTGATACCTTCTTCGAGTGTAATGGTTTCATGCCAGCCCAGTTCATGGAGTTTTTTAACACTTAATAATTTTTGAAACGTACCGTCAGGTTTCGAAGTGTCCCATTCAATCATACCGTCAAATCCTACAATTTCCTTTACTTTTTCAGCAAGTTCTTTAATTGTAAGGTCTTTACCGGTTCCGATATTAATATGAGTGTTTCTTATTTCAATTTTGCTGTCACGTGAAGTGATTTTATCTGAGAACTTATCTTTAACCAGTTCTTTAAAATCAACGCTTTCCATAATGTAAACGCAGGCATCAGCCATATCGTCGGAATGCAGGAATTCACGTCGGGGTGCCCCGGTACCCCATAATTTAACTGTTACAGGCGTTTCAGCTGAATTATGCCTGAAAATGCCATATTTCTCAAGCTTTTCACCGATTTCTATTTGTGTGGATGAGCCATCCACTCCTTCAATCGGTTTTTTCCGGAAATCTTTACGGATGGCATCCCAGTTGTTTTCGATGAGGCATTTGGCAAGGTGCATCTTACGGATAATGGCCGGCAAAACATGCGATTTCTCCAGGTCATAATTATCATTGGTTCCGTATAGATTGGTAGGCATCACCGAAATATAGTTTGTGCCATACTGGATGTTATAGCTTTCGCACATCTTGATGCCTGCAATTTTAGCAATAGCATAGGGTTCATTTGTATATTCCAGTACGTCGGTGAGCAGGTATTTTTCTTTAAGGGGTTGAGGGGCAAGTTTCGGGTAGATGCATGAACTTCCAAGGAAGAGTAATTTCTTCACACCGCTCAGGTAGCAGGCATGAATGACATTACTCTGAATCATTATGTTTTCATAAATAAACTGACCCCTGTAAATATTGTTGGCGATAATACCGCCGACTTTGGCTGCAGCCAGGAAAACGTATTCCGGTTTTTCTTCGGTGAAAAATGCATTCACAGCCCGCTGGTCCATTAAATCGAGATCGGGATATTGCCGGGTAATGATGTTATGATAACCTTTTTTTGTAAGGTTTCTCATTAATGCACTTCCAACCAGTCCGGTATGACCTGCAAGATATATTTTGCTGTCTTTTTTCATGGCTGTTAAATATCTATTCAAAATAGTTTAAAGTCTGGTATCCGCCATTCTTCAAATATACCTCTTTATGCATCAATTTTATATCGCTATGCATCATATCTTTTATAAGCGCCTTCAAATCATATTCAGGTTCCCATTTGAGCTTAGTCCGGGCCTTTGTCGGATCGCCAATCAGCAGATCTACTTCAGTGGGTCTGAAATAACGGGGATCAACAGCCAGGATTTCTTTTCCGACGGGAAGGGTATAATCAGGATTTGAACATGATTTTATATATCCTTTTTCGTTAACATCAGATCCGGTGAATCCAATTTCAATCCCAATTTCAGCGAAGGCCATCCTTACAAATTCCCTGATGGGAGTTGTTATACCTGTTGCAATAACAAAATCTTCAGGTTGATCCTGCTGAAGGATCAGGTACATTGCCCTTATATAATCTTTGGCATGTCCCCAGTCCCTTTTTGAATCAATGTTTCCGAGGAACAGTTTATCCTGCAAACCCAGGGCAATACGTGCAACTGCGCGGGTTATTTTTCTTGTAACAAAAGTCTCACCCCTGATGGGTGATTCGTGGTTAAACAAGATACCGTTACAGGCAAACATATTATAAGCTTCCCTGTAGTTTACCGTAATCCAGTAAGCATAAAGTTTGGCAACTGAATAAGGGCTCCTTGGATAAAACGGCGTTTTCTCACTCTGGGGAACTTCCTGAACCAGCCCGTAAAGCTCGCTTGTGGAAGCCTGGTAAAATCTTGTTTTATTGATCAGGCCAAGGATGCGGATAGCCTCCAGCATCCTCAGTGTGCCGATGCCATCGGCATTGGCGGTATATTCAGGAGTGTCGAAACTAACTTTTACATGGCTCATGGCAGCAAGATTATATATTTCATCAGGCTGCGTTTCCTGGATAATCCGGATGAGATTGCTTGAATCGGTTAAATCGCTGTAATGAAGAATAAAGTTCCTGTTTTCAACATGAGGATCGAGATAAAGGTGGTCTATTCTTTCCGTATTAAAAAGTGAACTTCTTCGTTTGGTACCGTGAACGATGTATCCTTTTTTTAACAGGAATTCTGCCAGATAAGCGCCGTCCTGTCCGGTTATCCCTGTTATCAGTGCAACTTTTTGAGAGCTCATGTAGGTGGGTATAAATTTATTAGGCTTTCCTGCACAATTCGTGGTAATCTCCTTTTAATCCGACAGGAGTGGAATTCCTGATCTCGTAAACCATCTGAACTGAGGGTTGAGCATCTTTAAGTCCGAAACCGTTTCCGGCCAGGATCTCCTGGTAGCTTTTGGTGTGAAGATCAGTGAATCCTTCGCTGAACTCTATCTCACTTTTATCCATAACTATGGACCGATATGTTCTTTTGCCCTGTTGTTTCGCCTGGTCAGGGATATCATTATAATCAAGGCTAAGGAACCATTTTACACGTGCTTTTTCAAGTTCAAGGTATCCTCCGGCCTTCGTTGGTGTCATCACATGGACCACACTTTTGGTAACATTTCCAAAAATCCATGAGAGCATATCGAAGAAATGAACTCCGATGTTTGTTGCAATTCCTCCTGATTTATGGATATCTCCTTTCCAAGATGTAAAGTACCAGTTACCGCGGCTTGTTATATAGGTAAGGTCTATATCATGTATCTTACCTTCCGGCAGGCTGTCGATTTTTTTCTTCAGGTCAATCAGAACGGGGTGCAGGCGGAGCTGCAGGATTGTATTAATCTTCCTTTTATACTCATTTTCAATTTCCGCAAGGGCATCAATGTTCCATGGATTGAGGACAAGGGGCTTTTCGCATATGGCACTTGCGCCTGAACGAAGGGCAAAACGAATATGAGAATCATGAAGGTAGTTGGGGGAACAGATACTCACATAATCGAGATGCACTGCTGATCGGCGCAGTTTATCAACATGCCTGTCGAATCGTTCAAATTCAACAAAAAAGTGACTTTCGGGGAAATAACTGTCTATTATCCCAACGCTGTCTGATGGATCGAGCGCTGCCAATAATACATTTCCTGTGTCTTTGATTGCTTTAAGGTGCCTTACAGCGATATAACCACCAACACCGATGATCGCGAATTTTTTTTGATTAGACATTTAGAGGCTGATGTATGTTAATCTATTAATTTTGTTTCTGTAGGTTCCTTTAACATCCATTACGATTCCGTTTTTATCAGAATGTGAAACAAAGTATTCCTCAGGAAGATTAATGTATTCATTATGGGCAACTGCTACAATAATGGCGGCATAATCATTTCCCGGTTTATCACAAAGATGGAATCCGTATTCTTTTTCAAGTTCTTCGGAATTAGCATAGGGATCAATGATTTCAACAACCACGCCATAAGATTTTAATTCGTTCACCACATCGGCAACTTTTGAATTCCTGATGTCGCTTACGTTTTCCTTGAAGGTAGCACCGAGAACCAGTACTTTTGAATTCAGCACATTTTTCCCGGCTTTGATTATTTTTTTTACCACCTCGGTAGCGATGAATTTTCCCATGCCATCATTAACAGCACGGCCTGAGTTGATTACCTGAGCGGCGTGACCGAGTTCGGCTGCCTTAAAAGTAAGGTAATACGGATCAACACCGATGCAATGTCCGCCTACCAGTCCGGGGTAAAATTTGAGAAAGTTCCATTTTGTACCGGCAGCTTCGAGAACTTCATATGTATTGATCTGCATTTTATTGAAGATCATTGACAGTTCGTTCATCAGGGCTATGTTCACATCACGCTGGGTATTTTCAATAATTTTTGCGGCTTCGGCAACTTTTATTGAAGATGCCTTGTAAACGCCTGCTTTTACAACAAGTTCATATACTTTGGCAATTTCTTCAAGTGATTCCTGGTCGCAACCCGATACAATCTTTGTAATTGTAGTAATTGTATGTTCTTTGTCTCCCGGGTTGATTCTTTCAGGCGAATAACCTAATTTGAAATCAACACCGCATTTCAGTCCTGACATTCCTTCGAGAATATCCCGGCATTCTTCATCGGTTGTACCCGGATATACAGTGGATTCATAGACAACGTAGTCGCCTTTTTTAAGCACTTTGGCAACTGAACGTGTTGCGGAAAGCAGGGGATTTAGATCCGGCAGGTTATGCTTATCGATTGGTGTGGGAACGGCTACAATATGAAAGCTAGCCTGTTTGAGCACATCGAGCTGAGTGGTGAACTCAATGTCAGTTCCCTGGAATGCTTCTGCATCCAGTTCATCGCTTGGGTCAACGCCCTTTTTCATCATTTCAATGCGAGGAGCATTGATATCGAAACCCACAACTGAAATCTTTTTTGCAAACGCAAGTGCAATAGGAAGTCCTACATATCCCAGGCCAACAAGGGATAGTTTAGCTTCTTTATTAAGGAGCTTGTCGTAAATACCCATAGTTTTTATTTATAAAGCTGTGAATTAATCAGTTAAAAATAGTTATCGGAATTTATTTTAAACCGAACTCTTTTTTGATTTTATCAACATAGTCCAACTTTTCCCAGGAGAAAAAGTCAACTTCCTTTGTGGTTGAAGAACCATTTTGTAAGAGAGTAACTTTTTGGGTATAGGGTTCCCTGCCCATATGACCGTAGGCAGCAGTTGGAAGGAAAACAGGATTTTTAAGCCCCAGTCTTTTAATAATAACAGCGGGCCTGAGGTCGAAAATACTTGCAATTTTTGCAGCGATTTCTCCATCGTCCATTTTAACATGTGAAGTGCCAAATGTGCTGACATAAACGCCAACAGGTTTAGCCACGCCAATAGCATAAGCTACCTGTGCCAGAACTTCGTCAGCCACACCTGCTGCCACCATGTTTTTAGCTATATGACGCATGGCGTATGCGGCCGAGCGGTCAACTTTAGAACTGTCTTTACCGGAGAAAGCACCGCCACCATGGGCACCTTTTCCACCGTACGTATCCACAATAATTTTCCGGCCTGTAAGACCTGTGTCTCCATGTGGGCCGCCAATAACAAATTTACCTGTGGGATTAACATAGAGCAGGAATTTATCATCAAATAAAGCCTGTACACGTTTGGGCAATACGGCAATAACTCTTGGCAGAAGGATAGTTCTTACGTCATGCTCAATAGTTTTTAGCATGGCATCATCCTTATCAAAGTTATCGTGTTGTGTAGAAACAACGATAGTATGAATTCTCACAGGCTGTCCGTCGTCTCCGTATTCAATGGTTACCTGTGATTTGGCATCCGGCCGCAGGTACTTCATTACCTTACGTTCACGCCTTATTTGTGCCAGTTCTTTTAACAGGATGTGCGAAAGTTCAAGTGACAATGGCATAAAATTATCCGTTTCACGGCATGCGTAACCGAACATCATACCCTGATCACCGGCACCCTGGTCTTCCTCGTTTCCTCTCTCAACTCCCCTGTTGATATCCTGCGATTGTTCATGAATTGAAGATATTACACCGCAGCTGTCAGCTTCGAACATATAATCGGAATGCACATATCCTATCTTTTTAATTACCTCACGGGCTACCTGTTGCACATCGACGTATGCATTTGTTTTCACTTCACCGCTGAGTACAACGAGGCCTGTAGTTACAAGAGTTTCACAGGCAACTTTAGATTCGGGATCACGACGTAAAAACTCATCAAGGAGCGCATCGGATATTTGATCAGCCACTTTATCAGGATGTCCTTCGGAAACGGATTCGGATGTAAATAAATATGCCATTTAAGTATAAGTTTAAAATTTTACAATGTTGACAAAGATACAAAGAGAAATTAATCAACTGGAATATGTACGTTGCAAGTTGATAAAGGTTAACTTTTAAGAGGTAAGGTCACGAAATACATCCTCCAATCTTTTATCCTGGCGGTGCATGGAAAGAATAATCAATTCGTTTTCAACCGCATATTTAAAAAGGTCACCCCGGATATCTGCGTCGCTCGAAGATTCAATCAGCCATGTATTGTCCTTTAGCTTTTTAATGTTTTTTACCCCTTGAATTTTTTCAATAAGATCCACTTTTAAATTTTGACTGCCAAATTCAACAATAATGGTGTGATTCTGTTCGGAAATATGAACTCCCAGGTTGCCGGTAAGGTCATTGGCCACTACCTGACCTTTATTGAGAATAATCACCCGCCGGCAGATAGCCTCCACCTCCTGCATGATATGGGTAGAAAGGATTACTGTTTTTTCCTTACCTAATTCAGATATCAGGTTCCTGATTTCAATAATCTGGTTAGGATCAAGACCTGTAGTAGGTTCATCAAGAATCAGTATATCCGGATCATGGATGATCGCCTGTGCAAGTCCCACACGTTGTTTATATCCTTTAGAAAGAAGACCTATTTTTTTGTGCATTTCAGCACCCAGTCCGGTCATCTGAATTACTTCGTCAACCCTTTTGACGTTGTTTTTTGCACCATACAAACCTGCAACATGACCGAGGTATTCTTTTACATATAAATCCGTATACAAAGGATTATTTTCGGGAAGATATCCAAGGTGCCGTTTTACTTCATGAGGGTAATTCTTTACTGAAAGGTCATTTATTATAACATCCCCGGAGGTTGGCAGAAGCAAAGAGCAGATAATTTTCATCAGAGTGGACTTACCGGCCCCGTTTGGCCCTATCAGCCCGACTATTTCACCTGAATTTACAGAAAAACTAACATTGTTGAGGGCCAGTTGCTGCCCATAGCTTTTTGTAAGATCTTCAACTGTTACAGACATTGAAACTTAAGTTTTACAGCCAAATATAAGGTATTACTTTTTAATAAACGGTAAAATACTATTTTTGCAGGTTACAATTAAATCTATAACATTCTCATGAGAATTAAAGAGCTGCTACAATCACGTGAATTCGAAGCCGAAGTATTGGTAAAAGGCTGGGTAAGAACAAAACGTGGTAATAAAAATATTTCATTCGTTGCTTTGAACGACGGATCCATTATTCACAATATCCAGGTGGTATTTGATATGAGCCGGTTTGATGAGGAGGTGATGAAGAAAGTTACAACCGGTTCCTGTATCGCTGTTAAAGGAAAACTGATTGAATCGCCGGGGAAAGAGCAGAATGTTGAAGTTCATGCTGATACGCTGGAACTATATGGAACTGCTGATCCTGATCTGTATCCGTTGCAGAAGAAAGGACACACACTCGAATTCCTGCGCGAGATTGCCCATTTAAGACCCCGTACCAATACATTCGGCGCTGTTCTGCGAATAAGGCATGCGATGTCATTTGCCATTCATAAGTATTTCAATGATCATGGGTTTTATTACCTGCACACCCCAATAATTACCGGTTCCGACGCCGAAGGGGCAGGGGAAATGTTCCGGGTTACAACGCTTGATTCCAAAAATCCACCTATGACTCCGGAGGGGAAAGTGGATTTCAGCCAGGACTTTTTCGGCAAAGAAACGAATCTTACTGTTTCGGGCCAGCTTGAGGGAGAACTGGGTGCAATGGCATTGTCACTTATTTATACATTCGGACCTACTTTCAGGGCTGAGAATTCAAATACACCAAGGCATCTTGCCGAGTTCTGGATGATTGAGCCTGAAATGGCGTTTTATGAGATCAATGATAACATGAACCTGGCGGAAGATTTCCTGAAATACCTGATCCGCTATGCCCTTGAAAACTGCAAGGATGACCTGGCTTTCCTTTGTGAAATGTATGACAAGGAATTGCTGACCCGTTTAAATTTTGTAGTAAATAACAGTTTTGAACGGATCACGTATACATCTGCAATTGAAACGCTGACGAAATCGGGAACTGATTTTGAGTTTCCGGTTTCATGGGGAATGGATCTGCAAACAGAGCATGAAAGATATCTTGTTGAAAAGCATTATAAGAAACCTGTGATTGTTACTGATTATCCGATGGCCATCAAGGCATTTTATATGAAACAAAATGATGATGGCAAAACAGTTCGGGGTATGGATGTGTTATTTCCTAAGATTGGTGAGATTATAGGAGGATCGCAACGTGAAGAAAGCCTTGAAAAACTGGAAAGAAGAATTAAAGAATTAAATATTCCGGACAAAGATATGTGGTGGTATATTGATACCAGAAAATTCGGAACTGCTCCGCACAGCGGATTTGGACTCGGATTTGAAAGATTGCTTCTTTTTGTTACGGGTATGAGTAATATCAGGGATGTAATCCCATTTCCGAGATTCCCAAAAAATGCCGAATTTTAATTTGTAAACCGGATCTATGCTCAAGCAGAAATTACAGCAAAAATTGCTGCAAAAATTATCTCCCCAGCAGATACAGATGATCAAGCTGCTGGAGATACCTACCATGCAGCTTGAGCAGAGAATTAAAGCCGAAATAGAGGAAAATCCGGCTCTTGAAGAAGGAGCTCTTGAAGAAATGATGGAAACGGATTCATCCGATGATGATATCAGCAGCGATCCGAATGATAAGGATAAGGAAGAATTCACGCTCGAAGATTATGTGGATGAGGATGAATATCCTTCGTATAAACTGAATGCACAGAATTATTCAAAGGATGATAAGAGGGAAGAAATTCCTTTTTCAGTAGGGTTGTCATTTCACGATCATCTTGAGGATCAGCTCGGCATGCGCCCGCTTGACGAAAAGCAGAGGCTTCTTGCCTTGTATATGCTTGGAAATATTGATGATGACGGGTATCTGAGAAGACGCCTTGAGAGCATTGTGGATGATGTTGCCTTTGCACTTAATATTAAAACTGATGAACCCGAGCTGATCGGTATCCTGAGGATCATCCAGGAACTTGATCCTCCCGGTGTAGGCGCCAGGAATCTCCAGGAATGTCTCGTACTTCAGATTGAAGCCAAAGATCTTGAAAACCCGACCATTCAGCTAGCACACAAAATTCTGAAGGATCATTTTGAGGAATTTACCCGGAAACATTACGATAAAATTCTTACCCGGTTAAATATTAAGGATGAACAGCTTAAGGATGCCCTTGATGAAATACTCAAACTGAATCCAAAACCGGGAAGCGCTTATACTGATCCTCAGAACAAGGGCTACGGCCATATTATACCTGATTTTATCCTCGAGAACAACGAAGGCGATCTGGAACTCAGTCTGAATGCAAGAAATGTTCCTGAATTAAAGGTCAGCAGGACATATAATGATATGCTTCTGAATTACCAGCATAATAAAGGCAATAATTCCAAAACCGAAAAGGAAGCACTGACTTTCGTCAAGCAAAAGCTGGATTCCGCTAAATGGTTTATCGATGCCATACGGCAAAGGCAAAATACTTTGCTTGTAACCATGAATGCCATTATTTCATACCAGCATGAGTATTTTGTTACGGGCGACGAAACCAAGCTAAAGCCTATGATTCTGAAAGATATTGCAGATATTACAGGGCTCGATGTTTCGACCATTTCACGGGTTGCAAACAGCAAATACATTCAAACCAATTTTGGCATTATTCCTCTTAAATTCTTTTTCTCCGAAGGAATGCAAACAGAATCAGGAGAGGAAGTGTCAACTAGGGAGATAAAAAAGATTTTGCAGGATTGTCTTGATTCCGAAGACAAACGCCATCCCATAACGGATGACCGGCTTGCTGAAATATTAAAAGAAAAGGGATATCATATTGCCCGGCGTACGGTTGCAAAATACAGGGAGCAACTTAATATACCGGTGGCAAGGATGAGAAAAGAGCTATAATTATGGAGAAACGATTCGCAACATTTATTTCATACCTGGCTCATCCTTTAATCGTTCCAATCCTAGGCCTCATGGTTATCGGAAATTCGGGAACCTATATGGCTGACATCGATCCCCGTTTCAGACAATATATTTATGTTACTGTGTTTATTTTCACGCTCCTTCTTCCCGTTGCTTTAATTCCTCTTTTTTATTATTTCGGTCTTGCACGCAATGTATATTTCAGTGAGAAAAGAGAACGAATAATTCCATTATACCTGACCCTTGTTTTTTACCTTGTTGCCTATTTCCTTGTAAAGAGGGTTCCGGTTTCTGCTGTATATCAAAGGTTTTTATTCAGTGGTTGCCTGTCGATGCTTTTCCTTTCTGCTATATCAAATTTTTGGAAGATAAGCGCACATATGGTTGGGTGGGGAGGTATTACGGGACTGATCCTTATGCTATCCATCCGGTTTAATACCGATCTGATGCTTTTCATGATTGTAAGCCTTCTCATTTCAGGTATAGCCGGATATGCCCGTTTGCGACTCAACGCTCATAACGGACGTGAGCTGTATACAGGTTATTTACTTGGATTGGCAATTATGGTAGTGGTTTTCTCCTTCAAATAACCGGCATAAAGCTTTTTCAAATCAAATTGTGATTGTAATACAAAACTGAACAATCCCGTTCTACTCAATCTTTCGGCAAGATACTCCTGTTCAGGCTGACCGGGTGTCGGAACTAAAACAGCCGGCTTTTGAATTTCAATCAAATCCATTATGCTTGAATAACCTGACCTGCAAATGACAAGATGAGCTTTTCTCAATAAAGAAAGAAATTCAGGGTCAACAAGGTGATTTACCATTTTAACATTTTCTGTCAGGGTATCGTCCTCAAAATCCTGCATGCCCGAAATAATTAATATTTTACATTGCATGGTCTTTGCCTGGGCAATGATTCTGCTTGTGAAATGTCTCAATTGAGGCTGTGGTCCGCTAAGTGAAACTACGATATCATATTCGGGAGTATTAATTAAGGAAACACTTTGAAATCGTGACAGCCATCCGATAAACCGAGCATTGGCAGGCAGACTGAAGCGATGAGAAAGATTACCGGTAAGATTACCAGCATCTTTTATATCAGGAATCCAGCATTCATCAAACCGGGTCACAAGTCGTTTTAATATAAGGTAAAGCGGGTATTCCGCCCATGAAAAGTAAACCGGCAGAACAGGAGATAGCTGATGAGTGATAATGATGTTGTGTGTTATTGCCGAATAAATTCCATAGCGGTTATCTGATACTATGGTATCGATTTTATACTTTGAAATCAGGGGTTTAAGTTGCCGGTGTTCTGCAATCACAGAATTTGCAAGCAGAGGAACCTGGAACAAAACTGATAGTATCAGTCCCCGTGGGTTTCCGGGATATTTTACCGAATACGTATTGAAATGTTCATAAGGTAGTTCCGGGAATGACTCATGAATAAGCGATCCTGATTTTCCTGAGCCACCCAGAATAACCTTCCAGCCATGACTTAGAAAGCAGCGAATAACAGGGATTAACCGGGTTGCATGTCCCAATCCCCAGTCGAGCGGACATATAAAAACAGTTCCGGGTTTCCTGTTTTGTATTAGTTCATTTATCAAGGGGTAACAAGGGTTTCAATACCTAAATTCCTTACCAGGGAAGCAATATGTTCAAGTTCTTCAGGTGTAGCGGCTTGCAGTCCGTTTACTGCCGTATCCCTGGCAAGCGAATAGATCATTACAGTCTGAGGTTTAACTTCTTCAAGCACAGCAAGCCACGCTTTGATCTCGTTTTCGGTTGTATTATCTACATAAATCCCGTTGCAGGTACCCTTGAAAAAAAGAGACTGAATCAGAAGCTTGCCGCTGAAGGCTCTGAACGCGGCTTTAATATTATCAGGATTATAACTTCCCTTCGGGCAATTGATTGCTTCAAGCGTTCGTGGTATGGCTGAATCAAGTTTCAGTATATTCAGATCAACCTCAAGCAATGATTTATGAATGTGCGGCTGCCCAATAAGAGTGGCATTTGATAGTACGGCAATTTTTGCACCCGGCAACAAGCGATTGCGGATTTCGATTGTTTCTTTGATAATGCGCGGGAATTCAGGATGCAATGTTGGCTCGCCATTTCCGGCAAAAGTGATGCAATCAAGGTACTCACCCTGCAACTTCATTTCGGCGAGTTTATTTTCAAGCGAAATCCTTACTTCATCCGCAGAGGGGAAAGAATGGCTTTTATCGGCGAGCGGGGTAAGTCCGCATTCACAATAAACGCAGTTAAAATTACACACTTTCAGGCCAGCGGGCAGTAAATTAATGCCGAGTGATTCACCAAGCCTGCGGCTCCATACAGGCCCGAATATGATTGTATCAAACAGAAAAGTAGACATACAGATGGCAAATATAGTACATGCCGTTGCGAGATTAGTAATTAATTCATGATCATTGTTATTCCAAATGGTTAATTTTAACAACATACTTTTATCGTGAGCCTATGAATTATATCGATCTGTTTGTCCTTGTGCTTCTGGTGTATGCCATATTCAAAGGGTTTACAAAGGGTTTTATATTACAAATGACAGTGATAGCAGCACTGGGTTTGGGAATCTATGCTGCTCTTAAGCTCTCTGATTTAACTGCCCTTAAGCTGAAAGGACATGTTTCACTCAGTCCTGAAAGTCTCCATTTGCTGGCAATGGGGTTAACATTTGCTCTTGTTTTCTTCCTTGTTTGGTTGCTGGGCAAACTTGTAGAAAAAATGGTCGAAGCTATGGACCTTTCCATGCTCAACCGGTTATTCGGCGTTGTTTTCAGTGCTGCAAAAATTCTTTTGATTTGCGGATTGATACTGGCTTTTGTCGACAGGATTGA
This sequence comes from Bacteroidales bacterium, assembly GCA_035299085.1. NCBI lineage: Bacteria > Pseudomonadati > Bacteroidota > Bacteroidia > Bacteroidales > Bacteroidales bacterium. The sequence goes on from DATGXG010000036.1 coordinate 199,102, forward strand.
TCAGAAAATTGCATTTCTGCCGAAAAACACAAGAGAGAAATCAATATTCTATGAGCCTTTGACAAAAATGATAATCACCGTTTTTCCATCCATGCATACACCAGGTACAAATTATGAAGGTGTGAAAGTTCAAGTGTGAATCACTTCCGATATTTAATGGAACCTAAATAGTATATTTGCCAAAATTTTTCATATGACTTTCATTGAAGAACTCAGTTGGAGGGGAATGATTCATGATATGATGCCCGGCACTGAGGAACAATTGCAGAAGGAGATGACTGCGGGTTACATCGGATTTGATCCCACTGCTGATTCACTTCATATCGGGAACCTGCTACCCATCATGCTTCTTGTCCATTTCCAGCGGAGCGGCCATAAGCCGATTGCACTGGTTGGCGGTGCTACCGGTATGATTGGCGATCCCTCGTTCAAAGCTGAAGAGCGAAAATTTCTTGATGAAGATACGCTTAGGCATAATTTATCGTGCCAGCGTAAACAGCTTGAAAAATTCCTCAACTTTGATTGTGGCGCCAACTCAGCTGAAATCGTCAATAATTATGACTGGTTCAAAGAATTTTCATTTCTTGGCTTTTTACGTGAGGTAGGCAAGCATATAACCGTCAATTATATGATGTCGAAAGATTCTGTGAAAAAGAGGCTTGAAACCGGGATCTCTTTCACCGAATTTACATACCAGCTGATCCAGGGACATGACTATTTCCATCTTTATAGGGAAAAGAACTGCAGGTTACAAATGGGAGGCTCCGACCAGTGGGGAAACATAGTTACAGGTACGGAATTGATCCGCAGGAAAGCGGGAGGAGAGGCCTATGCCCTGACATGTCCACTTGTCACTAAATCGGATGGAGGCAAATTCGGGAAGTCCGAAAAAGGAAATGTATGGCTTGATGCCAATAAAACTTCCGTGTATGCCTTTTACCAGTTCTGGCTGAATACTTCGGATGAAGATGCTGAAAAGTACATAAAGTTGTTTACCTTACTCACACAGGAAGAAATTCAGAAGATTACCGATGAGCATAAGGCCGAGCCTCATTTGAGGCTTCTGCAAAAAAAACTGGCCACCGAGGTCACGTTAATGGTACACTCATCTGAAGGACTGGAAACGGCTATTGAAGCATCAGAAATACTATTCGGAAAGGGAACCGAAGAATCACTTAAAAAACTTGATGAGGGTACATTTTTAAGTGTCTTCGATGGTGTTCCGCTCTTTGTTGTTGAAAGGGAAAAACTCCAACAGGGAATAAACATTGCCGAGTTGCTGGGTGAGATCACTGCTGTTTTACCTTCCAAAGGCGAGGTAAGACGAATGATCAAAGGCGGTGGCATAAGCCTTAATAAGAAAAAAATAGAAGATGAGAATGCCGTCATTGGTACGGATTACCTTATAAACAACCGGTATATACTGGTTCAGAAAGGAAAAAAGAACTATTACCTGATTAATAGCAAATAATAATAGTATGGAAAGTAAGCAGCAAAATAAAGCTTTTGTAAACAATGCTTTTGATCTTGTGCGTTTCGCCTGGGATAAAAAATGGATCCTGATTATCTTATCAGGCCTAGCTTTTATCAGTTCTGTTATTATATCACTTTCAATCACTCCCCGTTTCAAATCGGGAGTTGTATTGTTTCCTGCTGCTTCGGTTTCCCTTTCGAAAAGTCTTGTGGAAACTTCCTCTATATCCACTGATAACAGGGATGTGTTATCATTCGGAGAAGATGAAGAAGCGGAAAGGATGCTTCAGATTCTGCATTCAAACCAGATTAAAGAGCATGTTGTAAAAAAGTTCGATTTGCTGAAGCATTATGATATCGACATGAACAAGCCTTTTCCATATACAAAACTTGAAAACAAGTATAAAAACAACATTAAATTCCGACGTACCGAATTTATGTCGATTGAAATCAATGTGCTGGACAGGGATGCCCAGACAGCTGCAGACATTGCCAATGAGATAGCAGGTTACATTGATTCCACCATTCACAATATGCAGAAAGAAAGAGCTCTGGATGCGTTTAACCTGGTTGAGAAAGAATACAACAATTCTGAAAAGGAAATTCAGGTAATCAGTGACTCACTTCAGAAAATCAGGCACCTGGGAGTGATCGATTATGAGTCACAGGCATCCATACTGAATACTGCCTATGCCAGTGCTTTGGCCAGGGGTGACAAGGCAGCGGCAAATATCCTGGCAGGACGTATGGATATTCTTACCCGTTACGGAGGCAGCTATGTTGAATTGTCCAAAAAGCTCGAATCGGAAATACAGCGGAACGCCCAGTTAAAGTCTAAGTATGTTTCTGCAAAAGTAAACCTTGAACAAAATATTCCCCAGATTTTTATTGTTGACAAGGCCAAGAAAGCTGAAAGGAAAGCTGTACCTAAAAGATCAATAATTGTAATCGTTTCAACTCTTTCTGCTTTTGCATTATCTCTTTTAATTCTTCTGATCATTGAGCAGGTGAAAAAGGCGGATTGATGACCTCTTTATCAGATATCCTTAAAAAAAACGGACTCGTTATAACCCTCGTTCTGCTTTATATAATAGCAGACATGGTTTTAACCTATAGGGAAATTTACCTGCTTAACCTGCTTCCTGTTATTTTAATCGTTGTTTACCTGGCAGTGGCCCGCATTGACCTTGTTTATTTTATCATTATCGGATGTACCCCATTGTCCATCCAATTGCTTGAATTTTTCCCGTCATTATCCATTGACTTTGCCATTCCAACCGAGCCGTTGATCTTCGGCGTACTGATACTCTTAACATATCGTGCCGCGAAATCAGGTATAGTAAATAAGGATGTTTTCAATCATCCGGTAAGCTATGCCATTTTCTTTTATTTGTTCTGGATTTTGGTAACATCAATTACCAGTTCAATACCACAAGTCTCGTTTAAATTTTTATTGGCAAGAATATGGTTTCTTGCCGTTTTCTATTTTCTTGCAATATATATTCTCAAAGACCTCAAGAAGATAAGGACATTTATCCTGGCCTATACCTTGCCGATGCTGATTGTGATTTTCTACGCCATAAACAGGCATCTGGCTTACGGATTATTTGATAAGCAGGCCTCACATGGCGTCATGAATCCATTCTTCAGAGATCATACCTCATATGGTGCAGTGCTGGCTATGTTATTTTTTGCCGTTGCGGGACTGGTCCTGAATAAAAAGCGAAATTTCCTTATGCAATCCATCGTTTGGGGGTCATGGTTAATTGTGATCATTGCGTTGGTATTATCATACACCCGGGCAGCCTGGATCAGCGTGGTAGTTTCCTTGGGTATTTTGGTAGTGGTATTAATGAGGATAAGGCTGATCTATATTCTGCTGTTGTCGATTTTCGGAATCTTTTATCTTACGGGGGAACGTCTGAATATCATTCACAAAATGCAGCAGAACAGGCAGGTTTCCTCAGCTTCGCTTTCTGAACATGTAAGATCCATTTCAAACATCACAACGGATGCATCAAACCTGGAACGGCTTAACAGGTGGAACTCCGCATTCAGGATGTTCAGGGAAAGACCTGTATTTGGTTTCGGTCCTGGAACCTATATGTTTAAATATGCTCCCTATCAGCGATCTGCCGATAAAACTACAATCAGTACCGATTTTGGCGACAGGGGGAATGCTCACAGTGAATACATCGGGCCTCTTGTGGAGAGCGGAGTTCTTGGCTCTCTTTCTTATATAATTATCTGTATTATGACCCTGATAACCGGTATCAATGTGTACTTCAGGTTAAAGGATCCACGTCTGAAGCAGATCGTTCTTGCGCTGTGGCTTGGCTATATTACTTACCTGATTCACGGAACCCTGAATAATTTCCTGGATACGGACAAAGTATCTGCATTATTCTGGGGTTTTACAGCAGTTTTTGTTTCGCTTGATATCCGGCTAAAAGAACTCAATGCCTAAAATAGAAATGTCGTCAAAAATGGCGGCGCTTCCCTCATAAATCCCCTGTTTTTTAATAATCGACTGTATATTTTCGTCTATAACATGACTGTTCATGATACAGTCTTCAATTTCCTTGGTTCCAAATGATACCTCCTTGCCATCAATCAGTTCTACCAATCCGTCGGTGTAACAGATTATTTTGGCAGGTTCTTCAACAGTAAGGGATCCTTTTCGAATAACAGGAATTTCATCGACCATGCCAATGCCTACACAGCCTTTATTAAGAAAAACAAGTTCTTTCTTCTTTTTAAAATACATCATTGGCTGATTATGACCGGCGTTGATGTATTGAAGTTCACGGGTTTTATAGTTAAATTTTCCTATAAAAATCGTTATAAACTTTTCACCATTAGCTGAATGCAGAACCCGTTCATTTAATTTTTCAATGAGCGCATCAAGGGAAATATCATAAGTAAAAAGTGCACGAAGGTTTGCCTGGAAATTGGACATCAGCAAAGCAGCTGACATTCCCTTGCCTGAAACGTCGGCAATACAAAAACCGAATTCATTCTTATTCAGCTGAACATAATCATAATAATCGCCGCCTACATCCATATGCGGCAAGTAGAATGATGTCATATAAATCTTGTCGTTCTTGGGCAATATGGATGAGGAAGGAATAAGCATGTTCTGCATTTTCGATGCCAGTTCGAGTTCTTTTTTAAGGGCTTCCTGTCTCAGGCTTTCCTTAAAAAACCTCATATTCTCAATCGCGACGACAATAATATTGGTTAAAGTCTGTATGAAATTCAGGTGTTTTATAATGGGACTGACTCCTTCACCTTCCTCAAGATCTCCTATAATGACAAAGGCAATGGGTTTTCCTTTATTAATAACAGGAATAACAATATCGAATGCATTCAGAGTTTTATTGGGTGAGGAAGTAATGAATGAAATATCCTGGATTGGAATCAGATCCGACTCTATATTAATGCAGGCATATGATTCACCAACATCCCCTGACCTGAGCAGGCATTTCCATGTTTCCTCCAGCATAAATACAAGGACTTTGCCGATATTCAGATCTTTCGTGAGCAACTGCCTGTAAATTTCAAGAAGTTCCTCACGGGTGACATTCTCATTAATAGCCTGGGTAATATTCAAAAGCGATTGCAGCTTAAAGGTGGTAAGCTGCAAGCGGTTTATAGAAGCTTTATCAAATTTACCTTCTCTCACAAACAGGGTTATATTTTAACCAATATACAAAAATAACCTCAATTCTTAGTAAAGATAATAGGGTATTTCAAATTGGCAAATTGTTCAAGGTCCATGCGAAGTGAACCGACCAGCAGGTCAAATTTTACTTTGACCGGAATTACATTTTTATCATCCGACATCCATATCTGCATATCATCCTCGGAGTCGAACATACGACCTGGTTCAACAACCGGATCAAACCTGTGACATCTTATTTTACCATATTTGGTGCGGACTTCTTCTTTTCCCTTATAACGGATTTTAAAAGGATAGATCTCGTCATCAAAATAGGTTACAGTCTGGATAACATCCCCCGGTTTCAGATGGTTGTAGTCGATATTTCTTATATAATAGAGCAATGAAACCATATCAAGTATATCGGAAGGGACTGCTATTGTTGTATCTTTTCTTAAACTGTACACTGTATTGTTTTTCCTGTTAAAGAAAGCCTCTTCCCTTTTCTTATAGTTGCCCTCTTTAACATCACGTACCAGTTTCACAGGCAGGCCCGTTTTTATGTCGAAATAGCTTTCAAAAACGTCCTTGACACTGTAGAGTTTTTCAGTAATACCGATTGTCTGGCCCTGTGCAACCGAGTGATAAACAGGAGTGTTACGGTAATTTACCTGTTTAATGACCATGGAAGCAGTACCTCCGGTTATGGGGCCGAATTTTATTGTGTAAATCAGCTTTTCGCCAGCCTGGTAAGGCTTGTCCTTATCTGCACCGGAATTATACTGGCCAAATTGCGGTAAAGGAAAAATCAACAGCCATATGAGTAAAAAAAGAGATCTCATTTCGTCAAACTGTTTTAATTATAACGAAATTTCTTCTTCAAAAGTTAAAAATGGATACCTTTTTTAGGAACCGTTGCAATAAAATCTTTGAGATAAAACGGTTCAAAATAGGCTAAATCTTCAAATTCATTATTTGAATATTTTAAGTCAGCCAGCTGTGCAAGAGCATTTGCATGGGGAAAGATGCGATCAATGAAATGTGCATTTTTGTGAGTGAGCACAGTTCTGCATTTTTCCATTCCCGAACCGAAAAAATAGATCTCGTTTTGATCCAGCCATATTCTGAATGAATCCCCATCAACGATTTTAGCTGTGACCGGCTCCAATTCATTGGCAGAAGAATTATAAAGGCATGTAAAAACTTCCATGCGGCGTGCGTCAATCATGGGACAAAAAAGGGCATCCTTTTTGAAATCACCCTTCAATGACAGTAAAGCTGATTGAAACAGAACAGTAAGCGTATTCACTGCAATTAAACCGATATTTGCTCCGTAACAAAGTCCTTTTGCGGCTGATACTCCAATTCTCAACCCGGTGTATGATCCGGGGCCCTTACCGACAGCAACAGCATCCAGGTCACTGATTGAAAGATTTTTTTCCTTCAATAATTCTTCCACAAAAGCAGTAAGCATGGAGGCATGTGATTTTTCCTCAAGGGTTTCCCTGAGGGCAATTACATTGCCGTCTACTGAAAGTGCAACAGAGCATAAAGCCGTTGCCGTTTCTATATTCAATATAAAAGCCATTCCTGATCCGGTTTCAATCTTTTAAGTAAGCAACTTCCGTACCATTGGTATGATGAATAACCGGCTTTGAAAGTTGTTTAAAAGAGGTTAATATTTTTACCCATGTAAATTTAGGACATGATGATCAGATATTGTTAAAACAGTGTATTTTTTACAAACATTTTAAGGCAGGATGAGCGAGGGAACCATAATTGATTTCAAGGGAATTGGACAGGTTAAATTTGTCAGAAAATCGTCTGTCAGAAATTTAAAAATAACAATAAGGCCTTTCAAGGGAATCCAGGTTATCATGCCTGGTTTTATGTCTATTGAAAATGCTGGCAAATTCGTTGAAGAAAAAAGAAGCTGGATACGAAAAACTCAGCTAAAACTTGCGCGCTATGAGAAAAAAATAACTGTATTTGAGGAAAATTCAGGTTTCAGAACAAAAGATCATGTGCTTGTACTTGAAAGACACACAAAAGCAACCATTAAAACGGTTATAGGGCAGGGGCAAGTACACGTAATTTTCCCTGATTTTGCTGATGTTAAAGATGAAAGGGTTCAGCACGCCATTAAAAAGGCACTGACACAAACATGGAGAATAGAAGCCGGTAAGTATCTCCCTGAAAGATTGAGTGTGCTCGCAAAACAGCACAATTTACATTACAGCAGGGTTACAGTGAGAGACAATAAAACAAGATGGGGCAGTTGTTCAAGGGACAATAATATAAACCTGAATATTCATTTAATCCGATTGCCGGAGCGGCTTGCTGATTATGTAATTCTTCATGAGCTTGCTCATACAATCCATAAACACCATCAGAAAGCATTCTGGCAGTTCCTGGAATCCATAACCGGCGGAAGAGCCCGGTTACTGGATAAGGAATTGAATCAGTTTTCGCCTGATGTATGGTAACAAATACGATTTTTGCCTGATTTTTGTTATCTGCCCTGATATTGCTATAACTTTGATAAAAACTACTGATCATGAAAAAAGTAATGATTCATTTTGCTGAGGGTTTTGAAGAGGTTGAAGCCATCACTCCCGTTGATGTATTGCGTAGAGCCGGTTGTGAAGTTGTCATGGTTTCTGTAACCGGTAAAAAAGAAGTGACAAGCAAAAGGGGCGTTGTTGTTATAGCAGATAAAAATTTCGATGAAATAAATTATGATGAGGCAGATATGATAGTGTTGCCGGGTGGACAGCCGGGTGCAAATAATCTGAATAAACATGAAGGCTTGAAAAAACAAATTGTAAACTTCAATGCACAGGGAAAATTTGTTGCTGCAATATGTGCTGCGCCGCTTGTTTTTGGAAGTGCCGGCATTCTGAAGGGAAAGAAGGCTACCTGTTTTCCCGGCACCGAGCCACAATTAACGGGTGCCAATTGCACAGGGACGCTTGTTGAAATAGACGGGAATATTATTACCGGCAAAGGACCTGGAGTAGCAATGGCTTTTTCACTGGCACTTGTTGAAAAATTGCAGGGGAAGCCGGTTGCTGATGAGGTAAAAGAAACGATGATTGCATAAGATATCAGCGGTTTATGGGAAAAAGAGGATGATCAATCAATCATCCTCTTTTTTTTTCGCTGTTTTAAAATTCGCCAAATCAGGAAATAATGGAAAATCCGAATTAAAGCCCTGATAATCTATAACTTTTTAAGCAGATATACGTAAAAAATCAGGCAGTTGCGCTTAAACTTGTTAATAAAATTTAAACTGCTTGGGTATCAGTGAAATTATAATTGATGAAATTAAGCGCTTCTTAACATTAACAAATAATACCTAAATCCAAATTAACCGGGGAGTCCCGAGTTAACTACTTTGGGCATTTGAATGAGGAGCTTTTTTCTAAATATTCTGCGTATTCTCAAAAGCAGGCTGACATTTGTTGCCTCTGTTCTTTTGATACTTCAATATGCAGCATTGTTTTCGCAGACTTCCGTTGGCTCAGGCAACTGGAATAATCCGCTCATATGGGCTCCTGCCATTGTGCCAGGTCCTGGAAGCAGTGTTACAATCAGCGCAGGGACGACTGTTAATCTTACAGCTCCTGCCGAATGTGCAGATCTCACCATTAGTAACGGTACATTCAACATAGCCGATCAAACTTTTACCCTTACCGGAAATTTTACTTTTAACGGTGGTAATCTGAATATGACTACCGGCGTTTTTTTTTACAACGATGATATGCTAACATATACCGCCGGTTCATTCTCATGGGGAACCGGGACGGTAGTATTTAACAGGGGAACCGATCAGATAATACCTGCACCTACTACGTACCACAATGTAATACTTTCAGGTGCCGGGCAGAAGATTTTATTAAATAATGCGACTCTTAACGGCGATTTGACTATTAATGACGGTACGGGTTATAACGGAAATGGTCGTACTCTTACCCTTAAAGGTAACTGGGTAAACAACAGCACAACAGATGGTTTTAATGAACCGGCGAGTCCTATAATATTCAGTGGTACAACCCCACAATCCATTTCAAGCATTAACGGGGAAACTTTCGGTACAATTACACTGTCAAATTCGGCCGGTATCACATTGAACTGTGACATTACAGCAACTACAACCAATATAAGTGATAATTGCTGTGTTACATTTTCGGGACATACAATGACATATGGGGTGCTTAACCAGGCGAGCCCTCCGGTAGCAATATGTAAAAATCCAACAGTGTATGTAAATGGTCTTGGACAGGTAACCATTTCTCCTGCTGATGTTAATAATGGATCTACAGTGGATTGCGGTGTACCGGATTTAAGTATAGATCTGAATTCCTTTGATTGCACTGATTTGGGAACCAATTCTGTCATATTAACGGTTAAAGATATATACGGAACTCAGAAGAACTGCACCTCAACCTTAACTGTAGCGGATACCATACATCCCACCATTACTTGTCCCCCGGATGTAAATGAAACCACATCTCATGATGGCATAGGCGATTGCACAACCACTGTTACACTTGGAGTGCCAACAACAGGAGATAATTGCTCGATCTCAGGTACCATTGCCCAAGTAAGTGGAGCAACTATTAACCCGGTAACTTATACATTCCCTGTTGGAGAAAGTACAGTCACCTGGATTGTTTCGGATGTTAGTGGCAATACCAGAAATTGTGCTCAGAAAGTCACCATAGAAGATAATGAGGATCCGGTTATCAATACCTGCGTTCCCGACAAAGATGTGATCCTGGATGCCTCCTGCCACTTTACTTTACCGGATTACACAAACGATCCTGCGATATCCATTACCGAATGCAGCGCGTATACAAAAACCCAAAGTCCGCTACCCGGCACTGTCATTAGTGATACCACCACCGTTACCCTTACGGTAACCGACGAATACGGCAATACAGCAACCTGTGACTTCAAGGTTAATACGATTGACAACATTGCACCTATTATTACAACCTGCGTTCCCGACAAAGATGTGATCCTGGATGCCTCATGCAACTTCACTCTTCCGGACTATACAAACGATCCTGCGATATCCATTACCGAATGCAGTACCTATACAAAGACCCAGAGTCCGCTTGCCGGCACAGTCATTACGGATACCACCACCGTCACCCTGACAGTCACCGATGAATACGGCAATACAGCAACCTGTGACTTCCAGGTTAATACGATTGACAACATTGCACCTATTATTACTACCTGCGTTCCCGACAAAGATGTGATCCTGGATGCCTCCTGCAACTTCACTCTTCCGGATTATACAAACGATCCGGCTATATCCATTACCGAATGCAGTGCGTATACAAAGACCCAGAGTCCTCTACCCGGCACTGTCATTAGTGATACCACCACCGTTACCCTGACAGTCACCGACGAATACGGCAATACAGCAACATGTGACTTCCAGGTTAACACCATTGACAACATTGCACCTATTATTACAACCTGCGTTCCGGACAAAGATGTGATCCTGGATGCCTCCTGCAACTTTACCCTTCCGGACTATACAAACGATCCTGCGATATCCATCACCGAATGCAGCACGTATATAAAGACCCAAAGTCCGCTACCCGGCACAGTCATTACGGATACCACCACCGTTACCCTTACGGTAACCGATGAATACGGCAATACAGCTACCTGCAATTTTGAAGTAAACGCGATCGATAACATCAACCCGGTTATCAATACCTGCGTTCCGGACAAAGATGTGATCCTGGATGCCTCCTGCCACTTCACTCTTCCGGACTATACAAACGATCCGGCTATATCCGTTACCGAATGCAGCGCGTATACAAAGACCCAAAGTCCGCTACCCGGCACTGTCATTAGTGATACCACCACCGTTACCCTGACAGTCACCGACGAATACGGCAATACAGCAACCTGTGACTTCAAGGTTAACACGATTGACAACATTGCACCTATTATTACTACCTGCGTTCCCGACAAAGATGTGATCCTGGATGCCTCCTGCAATTATACACTGCCTGATTACACGGCTGACCCTGCCCTGAGTATTACCGAATGCAGCGCGTATAAAATTACACAGAGTCCTCTTGCCGGAACCGGCATAAGTGATACAACCACTATCACTCTCAGTGTAACGGACGAATATGGAAATTTAGCTACATGTAATTTCCGGGTATTGGTTAACGATACCATTAAGCCGACGTTTACAGTACCTGCCAATGACACCATTTGCAGGGATTTATTATGTAATTATGACGCTGATGCTACAATTACCGACGATGTTATTGATGAAAGTGATAACTGCAGCATTGGGCTCGATGCTATTTATACAGATAATTTGGATAATCTTAAGGGTTGTGATACAGCAGGATATATTATTCGTTCGTGGTCAGTGACCGATAAATATAAAAACTCAACCATAAAAAATCAGATCATATGGGTTGAGCCTGTCAGTCGTGTTACCGTTTCACCAAAATTGGACACGATCTGCAACGGCGATGCGGTAAATATCCTGTTGCACAGCCCGACCGTACCGACACGCCCGGTAAGATTCCGGTATGTGACCGAAGCACCGGCAGGAGTGACCGTAACCCCGGCTTCCGCCAACCCGCTGCCGAATGATTACACCCTTACCAATACCATTGTAAACACCACGGACAATGCACAATTGGTTAAGTTCATCATTACACCCTACACCCGGAATGCTTCAAATGAAGGAGAAAAGTGCACCGGCATCAACGATACGGCCTACGTTTGGGTAGAACCGACAGCTAAGCTTGGAGTAACTCCTAAAGTTGACACGATCTGCAACGGCGATGCGGTAAATATCCTGTTGCACAGTCCGACAATACCGACCCGACCGGTGAGGTT
>DATGXG010000037.1 GCA_035299085.1 Bacteroidales bacterium
AAGGTACGCGTTAACGAGTCCCTCCTGTATTTGTGTGCTTAAACCCGGGCTCAGCAGGTTAATCAGGGGAAAAGCTGCCCTGAAAGTATCCCAGAAACCATTATCCGTGAACATATAACCGGGAAGGATTTTACCGTTGTAAGGGCTGTAATGCATCACTTTCCCTTCTGCATCTATTTCATAAAACTTCCTTGGAAAGAGCAAAGTACGATAAAGGCAGGAATAGAAAGTCCGCTGTTCTTCAGGTGTTCCGCCTGAGACCTGTATTTTGCCCAGCTCTCTGTTCCAGGCCTTTTTCGCCTGGGTTTTTACTTCATCAAAATCGCGGCCCAGAACTTCTTTCAGGTTTATTTCTGCCTGTTCGGGACTAATAAAAGAAGAAGCTATGAAAGCAGTGAGCTTTTCTCCTTTATTTGTTTTGAAATGCAAAAGGGCACCTACGTGGTTATCATTGAGTTCGGTGACACCCCGGACCAGTTTGCTGTTTTTCCATGCTAAGCCTTCGGTGAAAGGTTTATTGAACACAATTACAAAATAGTTTTTGAAATTCTCAGGAACACCCCCACTGTTCTTTGTTGTATAACCGGTGATCTTATTTTCTGCCGTATTAATCTTCACATACGAACCGTTATCAAAGGCATCAATCAATATCCATGCGCTGTCGGTTTTGGGAAATGTGAACCTGAAAACGGATGACCGTTCTGAGGGTGCTAATTCGGTGAGTACATCGTAATCAGCCAGGTATACCTGGTAATAATAAGGATGCACAACCTCAGCCTTATGTGAAAACCAGGATGCCCTTTCGTCTTCATCAATTTTTGGTTTGCCGGTTTCAGGAAGTATTGAAAACTGGCCATAATCATTGATCCAGGGACTCGGCTGGTGAGTCTGTTTAAATCCCCTGATTTTATCAGCATCATAGGTATAAAGCCAGCCATCGCCCATCTTACCCGTTTGCGGGGCCCAGAAATTCATGCCGTAAGGCAGTGCAATCGCTGGATAAGTATTGCCATTCGAAAGGCTAAATTTGGATTGTGTACCCATAAGGGGATTCACAAGATCAGCCGGGTCTGAGGATTTCGTTGATGAAATGTTCTGTCCTGCAGGTGCACAAGCCAACAGAATGAATAAAAGAAATATTAATAATCTCATAGTTGAAAAATGAGATTAAATATAGGGAAATTATATATGGCGGCCTTGCATCCCCGGAAAATTACCTAACGCACATCATAGCGGATAAAGATTATAAAAGATATGGCATATAATACAACCGTATAAATAACAAGTAAAAGCATGTACACTGAACTGTTCAGAATTCTCTTCGGAACAGCAACTACTTTTTCTGTATAAACCGGTACCTCGTTTATGTTGATCTTTTGTTTCGAACTCGAATAATTTTCGTAGGGATTGAGCCAGTGCGGACTATTTTTATCGGCTGCATCAAAGGTTTTAAACCATGACAGAAACTGTTCCTGGTAAGCATGAAGATCCTCCCAGTTTTTTTCAAAACGCCTGAATCCACCATCCAAAACAGACTCATCAGCCATTTCAATCATAAATACCGGTGAAATGCAGGTGAGTTTACTGGTTAACTCATATTGCCTGAACTGCTCCTGGTACCATGCATCCCTTATTTTCTTCTCATCAAGCATAAACGCCATTTGCATAGCCGCCCTGATTTTATGAGCAGGTTCAAAAGGGTCGCCGCTGCTACGCCATTTGCCTTCTGGGAAACTCGCTTCTATAATTTTTCTTGAATTTATTGTGTTTTCTTCCACTATTTGCGAAGGCGTGATGGGATCAATGAAATTGGACAATAATAAAGTCGTGTGGGGAATAATATACAGAAAAAATAGCCAAACCAGGAGTCCTATAAGTAATGAAGTATTTGGATTATAGCTTAATACAGAAACCAGAATGCCAAGAGCAGAGATACAGGCAATAAGCAGTACCGATAACCCTGCAAACAAGCCAATTTCACTTAACGTTGCTCCTGATATAATTACTTGTCCTGATACGACAACGATTAATATGCTGAGGATAAATCCAAGAACAAGGAATAAACCGAGAGTAATCAATGCACCCAGAAATTTGCCTGTGAGAATTGTGCTTCGTGAAACCGAATTAGACATTCCAAGGGCGAGGGTTCGCATCTCTTTCTCACCTGAAATGGAATCATAAGTAAATATTATAGCCAGAAAAGAGAACAGAACCGTAATAATAAATTCCCAGTTCAGGTTTTTGGAAGGCAGAACAAACGGATTTTTACTGCCTTCGGCAATGCTGAACCCATAAACGTTGAAGGCAGTATAAATTATGGTATTCGGAATATTTTCTTCTTCTGAGGAGGCAATAAATGCAGAATTCCGGGGAGAAAAGGGAAATGCATTCATATTCATAGCGAAATTGGATGCATTGTCAGAAACGTTTTTCAAATTTTCATGCAATTTAGATATTCCCTGCTCGTAAATACTTTTTTGTTCCCTGTATTGTACAACAAATGAAACGGATGAAATTGAAAAAAGTACTATGGTCAGAACGAAGGCAAAAATAAACTTCAGACTATATACGTTGGTCTGCAATTCTTTTATTATGATTGTTTTAAGCATAAAAATATCGGTTTAAAATTATCGAATATCATACCTGGTGAATGACCGGTATGTAACCCAAATAAACAGGAGGCAGATAACGATGATTCCGGTCAATAGCCAGAAGTGATCTGACAAACCGTTTATAATTCCTTTGTTCTGATAAACAAACCTGGGCAAACCGTTTATATCCACATAACCCAAAGTAGATAGATCAAAGGTGGAACCCGGTTTCGCTTTTTTTTGCCATTCCTCATACATCCGGCCGGCTTCTTCCCAATTAGCGGGAATTTCAGATTCCTTATGCGGTGTAAAGTAGTTAAATGAAGAATAGATGGCTTCTTTTTTATAGTAATCATAAAATTGCTGCCTATAGGTCCTGGCCTGATTCATGTAATCGACATGCGTTTCCATATCGGATTTGCAAAGTGAAGCCGACAGATATTTCAGGATTTCGGCAGGAGAAATGCATGATAAATACTTTACAACATGCTGTTGCTTGTATAGCTCATCGAGATATGCTTTTTGAAGCTGCCACTTTTTATCGGCATAATCCAATACAACCGGTGCAACCAGTTCATGACATCTTCTCTCAAGTTTCATATATTCCATAGGAGTAAAGCACATCATAATCATGCCATAATTCCATCCGGAACATACATTACAGGAATGACCCTGTATTCCGGTTTCCTTCGCAGCCTGCTCCTGCAGTTCACCATATTTCTTCCAGAATTCAGAGTCAATATCGCTCATATTCAACTTTACGACACTGTAATTCTCAGTTTTTGAAAGACTTTTACCCAAATAATTCATGCTGTTAGGCCAGAGAAAAACAAGGATGCACCAGATGAAAAGATTGATCAGCAGACTTGAAGATGAGGTTTTGGCCTTACTTGATATATAACTGCCCAGGAAAATGAAAAAGGTGAGATAGATCAAACTGAAGATGAACAAAACAATTATCCGTAAATAATCATTTGCCGACAGATCAATATTGGGATTGATCCACAGTATTAAAAATACAAGCAAATAACAGATCAACAGCAAGGGTACAAAAGTTATAAGAATGCCCAGGACTTTCCCCATAAAGAAATCAAACCGTTTAACCGGATGACTTAATAGTAATTTCAATGTCCCGGTTTCTTTTTCCCGTGAAAATATATCATAGGACAGGAAAACACCGACCAATGAAAGGATTATAGCCAGAATATTTATAAAATCGAGACTGAGAAAACGGTTCAGAAACCGGTTCTCATACATGGTAGTGATTCCATCGGCAAAAGTAGGCGCCATGTCGTTCGATAATGAAATTTTGCTTCCTACCTGTTCGGAAATTCCTTTGCTGAAAATGGAGAGAGGACTGGGAGGAATTACTACACTGGGAATAATTTGACCATATACCTGTGCTTTTGAGAATACCTCGTCGGCTGTTTTCACATCCCTGTGGTATTGCTCCATACGCGTTTTATATACCCTTGAACCGGTATATACAGTATAGGGAACCAGAAACAGGCAGAGCAGGAACCCTATAACAAAGCGGGCTGAGGTGAAATTGTCAAGGAAATCTTTTTTTGCAATATGCCAGATCATGGTAATGATTTTATATGTTCATAATAAATTATGTATTCGGTATTCGGTATTCGGTATTCGGTGTTCGGTGTTCGGTGTTCAGTGTTCAGTGTTTATCGATAACCTATTACCAGTCAACGATTACAGGTTACCGATTACTGATTACCGATTACTGATTACCGATTACTGATTACCGATTACCGATTACCGATTACTGATTACCGGTTTTCTATCACCATTTCCTGCATATAATCCATATAGATCTTTTCAAGATCATCCTCAAGAAATTCCTTCCGGTTTCTTACCATCACCAGACGGCCTTCTTTCATGATTCCCACACGGTCGGCAATGCTTTTTGCCCTGAAAATATCATGGGTGCACATAAGGATTGACTTGCCCTGCCGTTTCAGATTGACGAGAATTTGCATGAGTTCTGCGGCTGCTTTTGGATCAAGACCCGCAGTGGGTTCATCGAGCAGAATATTGGGAGCATCCTTAATAATGGCGATTGTGAGTCCTACCTTCTGCCGCATTCCTTTTGAGAAAGTTCTTACTTTCTTTTCAAAAGCTTCTTCCTGAAGTCCTACTTCCCGCATCCGCATATAGTAATCTTCACGGGTAAGGTTATCTTTTCCACCGAGTTTGGCAAAGAAGTCCAGGTTCTGCCTGGCCGTGAAATTGCCATAGAGCATAACGTTTTCACTTACATACGAGACAAACTTCTTGGATTCAAGCGGGTCTTTGGTCACGTCGATTCCGTTTATAAGTGCTTTACCGCTTGTGGGTTCAATAAAATTGAGAAACAAATTGATGGTAGTTGTTTTTCCGGCACCGTTAGCACCGAGAAGGAAAAATATTTCGCCCTCTTTTATCTCGAGGTTCAGCGCGTCGAGCGCCAGTTGTTGATCCTCGTAACGCTTTGTTAAATCAATGGCTTGCAGCATGTTAATATGTATATGAAGTTCATAAATGATTTCGTTATTTCACATCGAATCTCAAAAAACTCACTAAAGCCCCGGTAAAAAAGAATATCGTATACCATATGAGTAGAATAATATCGGGCCAGATTTTTTGAATGATCATGGTAAAAGGGACGGGATTATACTCGGTCATTACTGGGACTGAAGTATGTTGAGTAGGCCACTTGCCTGATTTAGCTTCGGTTCCGAAGGTAGTCAAACCTTCGTATACATATTTTTTATACACATACAAACTATAAATGACCTGGTTAATCCTGAACTGAAACTTGTTTGCTGCTTCCTGCCGGTTTGTATACTCAAGTATCCCTGTATTGCTTAATTCAGTAACTAAAAAAGTGTAGCTGCTTACTGGTGATATTCGCGAAAGATTTGATGCTATTGCCATCTGATGGAACTTTGATTGATTGTAGTCCCTTTCAAGGTTCCCAAGTTCCAGACTCAGTTTTGTCTTGTACTTATTATCAACAGGACCAATTAGCTGAGTGTAATTAGTTTTCTTTTCAGCAATTTCATAAAAATTCGGAAAGCCATTTTCCCAATTAATTTCAATATTATTCTCTTTAATTAATTGTTTAAATAGGTTACCTCGTTCTTTATCATGCTCATCTTCGATATTCTGTTTAAGCAATTGGTAATCTTTTCGAAAGGCATCATCCGTTTTAACAGGGCTGATTAGTTGAGCAACCATGGGGCATAGACGTGGAATTCCCAAAGAAAAAAATATCCAGATGAACAGCAAAATGACAATTGAAGTAATAGTATTATTGGAAATCACTGAAGCCCAAATCCCCAAATTGAAGAACATAAACAAAAAAAGCAGTGTAAAGAACATAATAAAGAGCAGGTCTGGTAACCAGGGTAAAATGAGAAAATTAACTCCTGCCACCCACTGCACTATCAACAGTCCTATAATTACAGACATAATAAAGGGTGCCAGAAACACAAAGTAGTTGCCTAAGATTTTGGCAAGGATTAATTTCCATCGGGGTAACTGATTTGATAATAAAAGTTTTAATGTTCCCTGTTCACATTCTGATGATACAGCACCAAAAGTAAAAATGAGTGCCAATAATGACAGAAAGTTTGTAACAATAAATACAAAATCAATTCGCCCAAATAAAACACTTTGCAAATTACTATCCTGTAGTTTTTTTTCAGTTCGTGCAAATCCATCTAAAGAAGTAATGACCTTTGAAGGAAGATGATCCCGGAAACCTGAAGAAAGTATACTTAATGGGGAGGGAGGGAAAAAGCCCTCTATCTCGGTACTTCCATTGATTTTACCTTGAGTTTGGATTATGAATTTCTCCTGTTCGCCTTTATATTCCTCCAACCTTGACAGATAATCTTTTGAAGCAATATATAGCCCAAAAGGAATCAATAACAAGCAAAGTGCCGATACCAGCCAGAACCTGAAGTTAAGGATGGATTCATGGATTTCTTTAAGAAGAAGGGTTTTAAACATATTGCCTGGTGATAATTATAGTCGCATTTAGGAAAATTTTATTGAATTATCGTACATCATAGCGGATAAATGAAAATACACTGAGGGCAAAGAATAAAATAGTATAAAATAGGATGATTACAATATCAATCCAATTAGCTGAAAGACAGGATAAAAATGTTGGATAGATGTATTCATTTAATGTCGGAACTTTCACTTTCGACATATCGATTGCACCATTACCGGTATAATATCCATGTTCAAAATGATATTGCCTGTAGTTACGACATACTTCTTTATAATAGTCATTTTGTGAACTGATAACAAACTGCCTGGCATTAGATTCAAGATTTGAAATTTCTCCAATTCCTGTGTTGGTCAGGTCCGTTACCAGGTAAGTATAACAGCTCACCGGGCTAAGTCTTGAAATACTTTTAGAGATGTTAACCTGTGTTAATTTCTTGTCTTCATATTCTTTAACAATGGTTCCTATCTCTCTTTTCTGACGATCATACAAATGCTGATTTATACCCTCCAGTTTTTGATTATACTCATCAAAGGCAGACTTAATGTTCGGATCGTCACTGTATGGACTTGCATTGTATTCATTTATTCCACGATCAAGTAAAATATCGTGCATTAGTTTTTTACATGAATTATTATATTCTGCATTAATTTCGTCACCTTTTAAACTAATTCGTTTGTCGACAACAGATGGCGATTCGATGGGATAAATCATTTGGGCAATCATTGGACTTACTTTAGGAATTATTATTGTTATAAATACCCAAAATAATAAGGATGATGTAATTGCTTCGCCGGAGTTTTTAGATTTAATGGAAAGGAATATGCCAAGATTAAAGAGAATAAAAAGGAAGAATGAGGTAATCAGGACTATCAATAATAAAGATTGTATGTATTTATTTGAAAGAATGGGAATAGATGTAGTCATTAATAGGATTACTATGCCTATTAAAATCCCAAGACAAAATGAAATGAAAAATACAATATAATTACCTGCAATTTTTGACAGTATAATTTTCCATCTCGGTACCGGATTGGATATGATCAATTTAAGCGTTCCTGATTCTTTCTCTCCAATAATTGAGTTAAAGACAAAGACCAGTACCAGCAATGATAATAATACAGTTGAAATGTTCAGAAAGTCGATTTTACCAAAAAGTGAGCCAACAGGATTAACTATTCTATAATCCTTGATTAGTTCTTTAGTTTGATTATTATAAGCCATGATTTTATCAGGAAAACTCTCAGATAATCCTTCTGAAATAATCTTCAGAGGTGAAGGCGGGATATATCCTTCAGCTATAAAATTAGCATCACTTTTACCGGAGGAACGTGCCTCATATATATGCTTTGCCTCGGTATAAGCCTCCTTTTCCCTTTCATATTGCTTTGAGGAAATAAAGAGACTAAAAGGAATAATTACTATACATAATATCAATACAAATATTGACCTGCTATTTGTGGTGATCTCAATTAATTCTTTTAATATCAGATTTCTCAACATGATAGTATTATAATCTTAATAGTTCTTTCGAATGTTCTTCAACCTTCTCTCATCAGCACATCAGCACATCAGCACATCAGCACATTTCTTACTCACCTCCTGCTCATTTTAATTCCGAATACCACAATTCCGACGAGTACTCCAATAAGCAGAAGGATCAATAAAATAGTCCCTACAATCGGTGTCCTGGCCTCCACCTGGATCCGTATGGTTTTGTCTTCCGTCTCAACGGTCCTGTTATTGGCCGTTGCCTGGGTTTTGATTTTTACCTCCTGGGCACCTACATTCACATCAGACGGCGGAAGAATGGTGATCGTCACATCCTGTTCTTTTCCGGGGGCAAGAGTTCCAATAACATCCGGTTTGATTACCGATTTCCAGTTCAGCGGATTCTCGGTTGTGATGGTGATGTTGTCGAGCACACGCGTTCCGTCGTTCATCACTGTAATTTTCATCGACAGGCTGTCACCGGTTTTGATTTCATGATACAATGACGGCGCTTTAACCATAATCCTGCCTACGCCTTTAGGTATAAGCTCAAGCTTTATCTTTCCCGAATTCAGCTTTTCAGCCTCTGCCAATGTAAGTTTGGCAGGATCGGAAATCTTGTTGTATTCCGAATTGGGAAGGATAATAAGATAAAAATCAAGCGGCTGATCGATTTTAATGAGATCATCCTCTCTTTCGGGTAAATAAGCTTTCAACGACAATTTCCGGATATTCACTCCCTGGTTGAACTTGAGCTGTGAGATACGGGCGTTATTTTCGGCATCATACAAATCGTATGAAACCTGCCTGGGAAGATTTACAACAATAAACCTGTACACATCATCGGACGAGGAAAATCGCTCCAGGTCAAGGCTATAACTGGCTGAAGAACCAAGATCGGTTTCCTGCGCAAACTGGGAGGATGTAATGTCGACCCGGTTCGCAGAGGCATCCTTTTCGAGATAGATATTCTTATTATCCTTTTTGCCGTTATAATTCAGCACTACCTGTACACTTTCAGCATCACGGAGCAGGTTAAAATCGGCTATCGCCGTTTCACCATTGTTAATAAACGGAATTCTTATTTCATAGGGAGAACCGATAATGGTGTTATCGGAAATATTATTAATTGAAGCAAATACATTATATACTTTGGCCGAGCGCATTTCAGGCGTAAACACATCGAAATGCTGTTCAAACTGCTGCAGGTAATCCTGGTTTCCTTCGGTTGAGCTCCTCAGGGTAAGACGTACTCTTTTCTCTCCGTTTGCATTCTGATACTTGATTGCTTTTTCAACTATAATATACGATTGCTGAGAGATCAGTCGTAAAATCAGTTTCTGATAATCGACCTCTTTTGCAAGGGATTCATTTTTTGAATTATTGAATTCGGAAAGTGATATGGCTTTCTGATCATATAATTCCTTATCATTATCATATTTCTGTTTTGCAATCTCGTAGGCAGCACGGGCTTTTTTCAGATCGAGCGCAATACCGGCCTGGTCTTCCTGCTGCGAGAAGGCGGTGCTGATAACAACGAATGAAACGAATAATGTGATAATTTTTTTCATATCCGATATTTTGTCCAAATCATGTTTTCCTACTTTAAAATGCTTCCACTCCCTTCAACCAGCTCAGGGTAAACGCTCAGCATGACTCCTTCTCCCTACTCCCTACTCCTTACTCCTTACTCCTTACTCCCAACTCACCTCTCACCATTTTCTCAGACTCTGACATGCCTCCTTACTCTGTCAGGTCTTTCTCCCCGTCTCCCCTTCACCCAGTCTCCTCTTCTCCTCCTCCCTACTCCCTACTCCCTACTCACCTCTCTCTTCCAACGAATAACTCCGGTTATTCTCAAAATCCCACATCGTCTTTCGCTTCAGATCGTTTACGGCCAGCTGGTAATTGATATAAGCATCCAGGTAATCCAGCTGAATGGTTGCCAGCCTTTCCTGTTCCATTGTCAGCTCTTGGTTGGATATATCTCCGTTCTCAAACCGCATCTGGCTGATATGATACGATTGACGTGCCAGGTCGAGGTTCCGGTTATGAATTTCGAGCTGTTCCTCTGATTCGCTAACGGACCGGATAATTTCGCGTACCTCGCGCACAATGGTTAATTCCTGGTCCTGCTTAAAGAGTTCCTTTGACTCAAGGCGCAGTTTTGCTTCTTTCACTTTTGAGGCGCCCCTTCCCCAGTCATAAATAGGAAAAGTCAATGTCAGTGCCACCCCCCGGTTAGGCGGACGGTTTCCCATATCATCAAATGAGGATTGGGCCAGTTCTCCTACAGTTCCTGATCCTGTTGTGCTTATTCCTGTGATATCATAGTAAGCGGATATGTATCCTTTAAATTCTCTTTCACGCCTGGCGCGGTCAATTTCAATTTTCTGAAGGTTGATGTCCATGTCGGTTTCCTTCAGTTCGAGCCTGTTTTTAAGCGCTTCTTCAATTGCTTTTTCTTCACTTAGGTCAAGGTGGTTAAACCTGAGATCGGTTATCACACCAATTTTTTTATCGAGAGTAATACCGGCAAGCTGCTTAAATTTGTCCTCTTCATTCTGAAGCTGATTTACCGATTTCAGGTATGCTGCTTTGTTTTGTGCAACTGATACTTCGGCACTCATTTCATCACCCTGGGCAAGCCGGCCTCCTTTCGACTTTAACCTGGCAATCCGCAGGGATTCCTCGAAATTCCTGAGTTTTTCCATGGCTATATCAACCTGTTTCCGGCATTTATACAGCAGGTAAAATTCCTGGGTAACCTGGTACACAATATCCATTTGTGCCCTTGTATAAAACTGTTCTGATCGCTGATACCGGAATGAAGCTTCACGCAGGTTTTCGCGAAGCTTATTTTTTGTAAATATCGGCTGGTTCAGCATCACGCCAACATAGCTATAGAAAAGATCGGTTGTTAGTTTGCTGTTATCATTAGCCAGGATCGTGCTCAGGTTCTCACGATACATATTTCCTGTTAATGAAAGATCGCCACCTGTAGGAAGTACATAGGTGAATTTTATATTCCCGCCAGCCTGTATGGAACCCGTTGAATTGTATACCGGTAAACCTTCAGCACGTTGAATTTGAGTAATTGATTCTTCCCAGATAGGTGTGTTTAATGCCAAATCCAATCTGGGTTTGAACATAGCCTTGTAATAACTGAAGTACTGCTGCATGGCCTTTCGTTCCACGTCAAAGGATCTCATGGAATAGCTTTCTTTAAGAGCGATATCAATGGCATCCTGACTGGTCAGATATAATGTATCCTGTGAATAAACCATTACAGGTAAAGTCAAAAACAGAATAAGCAGGAAAGCTCGCATGGGATTAATATTCTGGCTTTACAATTTCCAATGTTTATGCCATTAAGCGTATTGAATTGAATTATAATAACTTAAAATGATTTATCAAAATAATAATCCTTTAATTCTGAGTAACAACTATTTGATTTGAGTAAGCGGTTACCCAAACATATTAACAGCAATTTGGTGATTATGATACCATTGCTTACCTTTGGTTTAACAGCCAATAATCCTGTTTTATTCCAATGCCCGGTAAACAAAAGACGTCACTGCCTGATATCAACCGGTTTTTGTCGGAGTTAAATGAGTCTTTTTCCATTATAACCGACCTTGAGCAATTAAAAGATAATTTCTCCGCACGACTGAAGGAACTTTTCGGAACCGATAATATCCTGATTTTCTTATTACATCCGGACCTTAACCGGTTCCTGCCGGTGAATACACTCACTGAAAACAGCCGGAATTCTGCTGTTCCGTATATATTGCCTACCGACAGGATGATCTTCTGGTTATCTGTTAACAAGACATTCCTCGATTTGCAGAATAACCGTGAAGTATATAGCTTTCTTTCCGATCGCGAACGGGAATTGCTTGCAGGTTTTAATACCGGCCTGATATATCCTTTTATTGTAATGAACCAGGTGAAAGGACTTGTTTTTATCGGCAGTAATATGCAACATCCTATGCTGGCTAAAAGTCTGCAACAGATGAAGGTACTGATGGATCAGGCTGGTTTCGCATTTGAGAATGCCTATCATTATACTCTTCAAAAAGAACGGACACGAAAAATGTACCGGGCCGACCGGTTGGCCACACTTGGGGAACTGGCTGCCGGAGCAGCACATGAGATCAGAAATCCATTGACGTCCATCCGGAGTTCAATCCAATATCTTAAAAGAAAACTTGAACAGCCTGCTGACCTTGAAATGGCTGATGACCTTATTGATGAAGTTGACCGGATCAATGATATCATTGAAGGAATGTTATCCTTTGCAAAACCGGTGGAACCCCGAAAAGAGACTGTCAACTTCAGGTCGCTGCTTACCCAGGTTTTGCAGCTTGTTTCAAATATGACACGCAAAAAAGATATTTCAATTGAGTTGGTTTTTAATCCATTAACGGAACAAATCGTTGCAGATCCCGACCAGTTAAAACAGGTTTTTATCAATGTGATCCTAAATTCTATTCAATCCATTGAACACCAGAACGGGCTTATCCGGATAGAAGTTAATGAATCATATGGTCAGGCCTCATATAACGGAAGTTTGCGAAACTACATCATAGAGATAAGTGATAACGGTAAGGGTATCGGACCGGAAAACATTGAAAGGATATTCGATCCGTTTTTTACAACCAAATCGGAAGGTACGGGTCTTGGTTTATCCATTAGTTACGGGATAATCAGCAGACATGGCGGCGATATTGAATTAACCAGTGAACTGCAAAAAGGAACCAAAGTAAAAATTAAACTCCCTGCTTAACATGGCAAAAACCAGGATACTGATAGCGGATGATGAAGAGAAAATCAGAAAAGTACTGACCTGTTTGCTTGAGGATGAAGATTATTCAGTGAAAGCGGTTGAAGACGGAAATCGTGCCATCATTGCCGCCGGTACCTTCAAACCCGATATTGTGCTCATGGATCAGAATATGCCCGGGAAAAACGGCATTGAAGCGCTTCTTGAACTGAAAGAAAAGCAACCTAATCTGACTGTAATCATAATCACAGCATTTGGTGAGGTTTCGCATGCGGTGGATGCAATTAAAAAAGGAGCCTATGATTATCTTGAAAAACCGTTTGATAATGACAAACTATTAATGCTTATCAAACGAGCCGTAGAGCATAAGCGCATGACCGATGAGCTCGAACAATTAAAGCAGTTGACATCCGCAGGTAAAACTTTTCAGCATATTATCGGTATCAGTTCTGCGATGAAGAAACTGATTGCCCAGGCACAGTGCGTGGTTGATACCGATGCTTCAGTGCTTTTGCAGGGCGAGAGCGGAACAGGAAAGGAAATTCTGGCACAGGCTATTCACCAGGCCAGTAAACGGAGAAATGCGCCAATCATTGCAGTAAATTGTGGTGCTTTACCGGTAAATTTAATTGAAAGTGAACTGTTCGGCCATGAAAAAGGAGCTTTCACTGACGCCCGTGAAGCAAAGCCGGGAAAATTCGAACAGGCAAGTGAAGGCACTTTATTCCTGGATGAATTGGGAGAACTGCCTTTGGATGCCCAGGTGAAATTATTACGCGTTCTGGAAGACAAAAAAGTAACCCGCGTGGGTGGACTTAAAGCTATTCCGGTTAATGTAAGAATTATTTCTGCAACAAATAAAAACCTTGAAGAGCGGGTACAGAAAGGATTTTTCAGACTTGATCTTTTTTACAGGCTGAATGTATTTAACATTGTTATACCCCCTCTTCGTGAACGTCCTGAGGATATACCGCTTCTGACCGATCATTTCATCGGCATTTATAACAAAGAACTGGGCACATCTATTACCGGAATCTCAAACCAGGCCATTGAACTTATTAAAAATTATAATTGGCCGGGAAATGTACGCGAATTGCAAAACAGTCTCCAGAGTGCAATGATCCTTGCCCATGAGGGTACCATCACAACTGAACATCTGCCAGTTCGGTTGCGGAGTTCGCGGATTAATGAAAATCAGAAACCAATTACCGGAAATGGCCTGGATGACAATCTCAAAGTCATGCAGGCAAATCTCGAAAAAGAGCTGATCCTTGAAGCCCTGATGAAAACGAATTACAGCAGAACCGAAACAGCACGTCTTTTAAAAATCAGCCGGAAAACGTTGTTTAATAAAATGAAAAATTACGATTTGTAATCAGGCTGGAAATATCAATTGTACGATCAGTCCGGGGCCATTCTTTTTATTCTCGACTTTAATCTCAGCCTTATTCAGATCCATGATTTTTTTGCAAAGATGCAATCCCAGTCCATACCCTCCGGTTGCCCTTGAGCGTGATTGATCAACCCTGAAAAACGGCTCAAAAATAAACGACAGTTTTTCTTCAGGTACGCCGATACCGTTATCTTCTATCTTAATGGTAACATACTGATCTGCGCGGATAACACTGACTTCAACAGGATCCGGCTCATGAGAATATTTAAATGAATTGTCTATAATATTACGGAATACGGTCATCATTAATGAACTGTCTGCCTGAATCATAATCTGACTGTCTACCGGAAATACCACCAATCTTTTATTTCCCTTATAGTAATCCACCACTTTCTTTAATAATTCTGACAGGTTTTCGGGTTTTATAAGAGCCGCATGCGATCCATTCCTCAACCTTTCTGATTCCAGGATGTCAGTGATCATAATTTCCATTTCCTTTAAATCTCCCAGAATGGATTCCTTATACGCACTATCCTGCATCATTTCCAGGGCCAGCCTGGCTCTTGTGATCGGTGTCCGCAATTCATGACTTACATCGGAAAGTAATTGTTCCCGTGATTGGATCATCTTTTTCAAATCTTCAGTCATTTTATTGTAAGCATCGGCCAAAACACCAAATTCATCCTGGCTCTTTAGTGTTATCTTTTGGTTAAAATCTCCTTTGCCGGCATTCTCTACTCCCTCTCTTATAATGGAAAGCGGTTTCAGGATTTTGCGGATCAGGAAAGATACCACAAAGGAACCCACCGTTACAAGTATAACCAGCGTAATAGCAAGGTGAATGTGGGCATACACCGGGTTTGGCTGGTTCAGAAAAATGGCCCAGAATGCCAGTATAAAAAGGATCAGGCTCAGTGAAAAGGCGACAATCACCGTAAAAATCCTGATCAATATGGATCTCCTGTTGAGTTTATGCAGTGTTTTATTCATGACCAATGAACATATATCCTGTTCCCCAGATTGTTTTGATAAAACGGGGCGATTTCGGATCATCCTGTAATTTTTGCCTGAGCCGGCTGACAGCCACGTCAATTGACCTGTCATAAGCAAGCCAGTCGCTCCCACGGAGGGTTTCCATGATCATATCGCGTGTTACAATGCGTCCCCTTTTTTCAACAAATAACAACAGTAACTGAAATTCCATCGTTGTCATTTCCAGATCGATTCCTTTTAAAATGACCTGCTGGCGCGACGGAATAATTTCAATATCCTGAAATTTAAGTGATGCATCCGGCATTATGGTTCCGTTTGCCCGTCTCAGGACAGTTTGTATTCTCGCAAGCAATTCCCTGGGTTCAAATGGTTTCGGAAGGTAATCATCGGCGCCGATTTCCAAACCAACAATCCGGTCGGTTATATCGCCCCTTGCCGTAAGCATAATAACCGGCACAGATGATTTTTTCCTGATCTCCCTGCAAACCTGGAATCCATCCATGTCCGGGAGCATGATATCCAGGATGATCAGATCGGGAAAATCGGTCAGTGATGCCTTAATTCCGGCAGCCGGGTGAAGGCAGGATGTGACAGAAAATCCGAAACCTGACAGATAACTGGTTAAAAGCTGGTTGAGCTTTTCATCATCATCAATTACGAGTATTTTTTTTAATGTGCTGATATGCTAATGTGCTAATGTGCTAATGTGCTAATGTGCTAATGTGCTAATGTGCTAATGTGCTAATGTGCCAATGTGCTAATGTGCCAATGTGCCAATGTGCCAATGAGCTAATACAAATACGAAGATACTATTCTTTTTGTAAGGCTGTTATCGGGTTCGCACCGGCTGCCTTGCGAGCCGGAATTACCCCAAAGATCACACCTGTAAACAAAGAAAAAAGCAATGAAATCAAAACCGATTGAAATGAAATGGAAATCTGCCAGGATGAAAATACAAGAATAATTCCCGCCGTCATTAATCCGAGAATCACACCGGTAATCCCCCCTGCAAGACCTAAAAATGCGGATTCGGCGAGAAACTGGACTACGATGTCCTTACGTTTTGCCCCTGCGGAGATCCGTAATCCGATTTCAACATTCCTGCTTTTTATTGAAAGAAGCATAACTGCCAGGATACCGGTTCCCCCTATCACCAGGGCGAGCAACGATACCCCGGTTATGAGCCTTGTGAATGACCGTGCTGATTTTTCACTTGTCTCAATAGCAGTCAGCTGGTTGCTGAGTATAAAATCGTCCTCCTTTTGTCGGGCTGTTAACCGGTGGCTTACCCTTAGTATTTCTGTTATATCCTTTTCGGCATCGGGTAAAAATGATTTTTCGCTTACCTCAACAAAAATCTGATTGAGATAATCTGAATTGAATACACGGCGTAAAGCGGTGTTAACAGGAATTAAAAGCTGTGCGTCCAGGTTAGCTCCGTCTGCATCAATGCCTTTACCTTTTAAAACACCGCTTACAGTGAAAGGGACTTTCCCGATAAGGACTATTTTTCCAACAGGATTCTCATCACCAAAAAGACTTTGACTCACAAGGTTGCCTAAAACAACAACTCTTCTGCTGAATACATTATCATCCATTGTAAAGAGCGCGCCATACTTAATTTCAAGATTTCTTAATTCAAAATATCCATCACCTGTTCCGTTTATCATGTATTTTGCGGTGGCATTTCCGGATTTGACTTTTGCTGTTCCTGAAACCGAAGGAACTACTTCACTCACCCGTTTGCACCCGGTGCGAATAGCATCACAGTCCTTTAACTTCAAGGTTGTGATCCTGTCTGTTGAATCTTTCCTTTTAACTGCATTGGTGATTTTTGCGGGATTTATTGTAATCAGGTTGGTCCCCATGGCTTCCAACTGCCGGATGGTTTCCTTTTTTGCACCGTTTCCCCAGGCAACCATGATCATAACGGCCGCTATTCCTACAGATAAGGCGACGGATGCCAACAATGATCTTCCGCTGTTAATCTGAATTTGCCTGGCGGCTACCCCGATAATCCTTTTAAGTCTCATTATCTCAATGCTTCAACCGGATTGTATCTTGCTGCTTTCCTTGCAGGAATAATTCCCGAAATAATTCCTGCCAGTACGGGTAAAATAAAACCACCGGCAAAAATCAGCAACGAAGGTTCGAAGGGGACTTTCATTTTGATGCTTACGAGGGTGAAACCCGCCAAACCCAGTAAAATTCCTAAAATACCACCCATCAGGGAAGTAAGAGCTGCTTCAAAAGTAAACTGAAACAGTATATCCCTGAAACGTGCTCCGGTAGCTTTGCGCAGACCTACTTCAGGAATACGCTCATTAACCGATATCAGCATAAGTACTGCAATAACAATGCATGAAGCAATAAGCGCTATAAGGGAAATCAGCGGCAGAAAAACATTGAAGATCCTTGTCATTTCACTGATCTTTTGTTTCACAAATTCAGGAGTAATGATCATAAAATCATCTTCATTTCCGTTACCGATGTTATGCCGTTCTCTTAATACAGCGGCAATACTCTTTACCGCTTCATCCAGATTGGCATCATTCCGCATCACAAATTTCCCGAGCCTGATATAATCCACATTGGTAAGTCGTTTCATTAACGTAGTTACAGGCACAATGATATCCAGGTCGAGGTTATTACCATGCGGATCAACACCTTTTGAGGCCAGAACGCCTTTAATGACAAAGGCTACACCATTTATCCTGATAGTCTCGCCTACAGGATCGGATTCACCGAACAAGGTAGCCGCAATATCAGGTCCTATAAGAGCAACCCTGGCAGAGGATGCTTCATCATTCGGATTAAAGTATTCTCCTTTCACTGTACCCCGGTTCCAGACCAATTCGCCTGTAACAGAACTGCCTTTCACATTGGTTGACATGCTGCGGTTACCCGCAATGATTTCGCAATTATTTACAAATTGTACCGGATCATACATTTCGACTGCTGGAACCTGTTCAGCAACTGCCTTCAGATCCTCAATGGTGAGTGAAGATATAAGGTCTGATTCCATGGGCCGACCTTCAAGTTTCATCCTTTGAGCCATGATCACTACACTGTTTGATCCAAGATATACCCTGGCCCTGTCGGTAATTTGCTTCTGAAAGCTTTTGCCCAGTGTAATTGTCAATACAAGGCTGGCAATTGATATAATGATCCCGAGCGACATAAAGAAAGTCCTCATTTTATTCCGTTTCAGAATGCGGATGCTGCTTTTCAATATTTCTTTGCGGTTCATAATGATGTATTTTTAATTGATTTCCCTGGTTAGCATTCCATCTGTAATTTGAATAGTACGCTTTGCGTATGCAGCAATACTTCTGTCATGTGTGATCACAACCACCGTTTTGCCTGCTTTATTCAGTGAAGTCAGGATATCCATGATTTCTTCTCCCGATGCCTTATCGAGATTACCGGTGGGCTCATCGGCAAAAATGATATCCGGTTCATTTACAAGAGCCCGGGCAATTGCAACCCGCTGCTGTTGACCACCTGAAAGCTGATTCGCTTTGTGTAAAGCACGGTCAGACAATCCTACTTTTTCAAGAGATTGCCAGGCAAGTTTTCTGATGTTTTTCTTATCAGTATAAATCAATGGCAGTTCAACATTTTCAACTGCAGTCGTTCGCGGCAGCAAATGGAATTTCTGAAAGACAAAACCAATCTTTTTATTCCTTATTGAAGCCATATCATCTTCACCGAGAGTGTTTATTTCCCGGTTCTCAAAATAATACTGACCTGATGTGGGCTTATCAAGGATACCCAAAATGTTCATCAGTGTTGATTTTCCGGATCCCGACGGACCGGTGATTGCAATGAATTCTCCCTGTTCTATGACAAGACTGACATCCTGCAGGGCATATACCGGCTTCATTCCGGCATTTCCATACATTTTACTTACATTCTTTAGCTGTATCATTTTTATAGAATTAATTAATTTGATCATCATTTGGATTGCTGACGATCAGCTCCCCTTCGCTCAATCCGCTGAGAACTTCGGTTAGCTGATTACCCCTTGTCCCGGTTTTTATTTTTCGCAATACCGGGTGATTATCTTCCAGAACATACACCGCTGCCTCTTCTCCTTGTCGTGAAATAAGGTTATTGGGAATTGCAAGCGCGTTTCTGACTGTTTCAGTTATTAGGGTCACATAAGCCGTCATTTCAGGCCTGAGTTGTTTTCCCTTAGCGGAATCAATTTCAATAATAGCAATGTAATTCACCACATTGTCTCTTATTTCGGCTTTTGGATAGATTGCTGAAACCTTTCCCTTAAAATCATAACCCGGATAAGTATCCACCGTAAATGTTGCCAGTTGGCCCGTTTCCACCCTGCCAATATCTGTTTCGTCCACATATGCCCTGATCTCTATGCGTGCCGGGTTTATAATGCTCACAAAAACCGGGGCTGCAAAAGCAGCAGCAACAGTTTCGCCCTCCTGCGTGTTAACCGCACTGATTACGCCGGATATGGGCGCGTATATTTTAGTGAATCCCAGCTGGGTTCTTGCATAATCCACCATGGCCTGCTGACTTTTAACCTGTGCGGAGGAGACGTCATATTTCTTCACAAGATCATCCCATGATTGTTCCGAAGTGAATTCCTTATCGACCAATCCTTTCACCCGTACCATTTCCTTTTTGGCGTACTCCTGGTTCGTTTTTGCCATTTGAAGATTGGCCTCCTCCAGGTTTAGCCGGGCTAATAATTCAGCATCATCGAGGACAGCCAGTAACTTACCCTTCTGAACCAAATCACCGTTTTTTACATACAGCTTTTTTACAATGCCCGAAACCCTGGAGCCAACCCTGACTTCTGCTCCTACCTTGGGTTTCACAATTCCGGTGGCAACTATGGACGTAACCACATCCCGCTTTTTCACTTCAGTTGTTTCGAAGGTCAGGTCATCATTTTTTGCCGAACAAGAAAACAACAGGGTAATTAAACCGAACACTTGAATTATTTTGAATGCACCTTTCATATTATTTATTTTGAATTGTATTACCTGTTAATCTTTCAAGGCGTGCCGCAGCCATGCAATACTCCGTAATCGCTCCTACTTCCTTTTGCCTGGCCTGAAGATGTGCCACCCTGGCATCCACCAGTTCGAGCATTGATCCCGTTCCGGCAATAAATTCGGCTGTGGCGGTTTCCAGGTTGGCTGTCGTTGTCAGAATCAGGTTGCCCGTAAGCCGGATTTGCTCAGCGGCCTCATTCAGGCTTATCTCCCGGTTGGTTAATTCTTTCATGTATTCCGCTTTTAATTGCTCCGCCTGGTTTACAAGAATTGATTTCCGGATAGTTTCAGATTGTACCTGGTAGTGAATTTCCCTTCCTTTAAAGAGGTTCCATCGTAAAGTAAGAGTTGCAGACCATGCATCCTTATTTTTTAATACAGGATTGTAAGCCCACTGATACCCGCCATTCAGGAAGAGCGCGGGATAGTGATCTGAACGGGCCTGGTTAACCTTGGCCTGCTGAGCGGAAACCAGGCTCATGACGGACCTGTATTCAGGATACTGATTCAGGCCTGTATTTTGCAGTACTGAAGAGATGGATATTGTCTCACCTGGATTCCGGGGCTCTTCGATCCAGGTTGTGTCGAGAACAGTTAACCGGGTAACCGGAATGCCCGAGAGCATTGAAAGTTCGTTCCTTGAACGCCAGAGTGAATTTAAAAAAGCATTCCGGTCGTACAGCGCTTCTGAAAAATCACTCTCAGCCTTCAGTATATCAGACTTCTTTCCGGACCCGGATTTGAAGCGCTCCTTTGCATAATCAACAAAAAGACCTGCCCGGGCAACATTTTCGCCTGCAATATTGAAAAGCCATTGCTGTTCAATACATGAGAAATATGCCAGTTTTACGGCAAGGCTGATTTCCTGTATCTGAGCCTCCAGGTCAGCCTTTGACGCAACTTCGATCTTCCTGGCCTGTTCAATTGAAAACCCCGCTTTATTTTTCTGCCACAGAAGCTGCTCGCCAAACAAGCCGGCAGAAGCTGTTTCATAATTATTTCCCGACCTGTATTCACTTGAGTACCCGGCCTTGTTTTCGGTATATACAGATAAATATTTTGCCGATCGGGCCAGGTTTACAGAAGCTCCGGATAATTCTGCTTTATTGGAAGCTTCTTTTATCATAGGATTCCATAACAGGGCAGAATCGATGCACTGTTCCAGGGTGACTGCCTGGGGAGTGACCCGCATAATAAAACCGGGAAATATCAGAGTCAGTATCAGAATTCCTTTCATCATAAACTCTTTCCATGTGGTTACAGCGCAAAGGAAGGAGGAGGATGTAAGGCAATTTTTTCGGAATTGTAATAAATTGTAACAAATAAAAAACCCGGCAACAATTTGCTGCCGGGTACCCTGACTAACCCAAACCGAAACTTTACTCTTTACTATAAGCTTTTAAATACAATTCTTTAATTTCTCCGATTGAAGGATAACGGGGATTAGCACCGGTACACTGATCGTCAAAAGCAAGCTCAGCCAACTTATCGGCTTTCTCAAAAAATTCCTTTTCAGGAACTCCGGCTTCCTTAATACTTGCGGGTATACCAATCGATTTCTTAAGTCCTTCAATAGCTTCAATAAGCGCCCCGACTTTTTCTTCGGGAGTATTGCCTTTGAGTCCCAGGTAATCGGCCATTCTTGCATAACGCTGTATGGCATCGGGGTATTTATATTGCGGGAAAATAGCCTGCTTACGGGGTGCGTTGGTGGCATTGAACCGGATAACTTCATTTATGAGGAGGGCATTGGCAAGGCCGTGCGACAGGTGAAACTCCGATCCCAGTTTGTGGGCCATTGAGTGACAGACTCCGAGGAACGCATTTGCAAAGGCAATACCGGCAAGTGTGGCGGCGTAATGAACTTTCTCCTTTGCTTTTGTATTGGCAGCGCCTTCGTTTACAGAAGCCGGGAGGTATTTAAATAACAACCTGGCTGCTTCAAGGGCATAGGGATTTGTAAATTCGGTGGCATATACCGAAGCCATCGCTTCAATGGCATGGGTGAGCGCATCAATACCCGACCATGCAGCCAGTTTTGCAGGCATCGTCATTACAAATTCCGGATCGATGATGGCAATATTCGGTGTAAGCGAGTAGTCGGCAATCGGGTACTTAATACCTGTTTTTTCGTCGGTTACAACCGCAAAAGGAGTGACCTCAGAGCCTGTACCTGAAGTGGTAGGTATTGAAACCATGATTGCTTTTTTGCCAAGTTCAGGGAAAGCATAGATCCTTTTGCGGATATCCATGAAGCGGAGGGCCATACCCTCAAATTCAAGCTCCGGGTGTTCATACATCAGCCACATGATCTTTGCGGCATCCATGGCAGAACCTCCGCCAATAGCCAAAATTACATCGGGCTGGAACGACATCATCCTTGAAAGGCCTTTTCTGACCGTGGCCAGCGTAGGATCAGGTTCCACTTCAAAAAATACATTCGATTCAATATGCATATCACCTAGATGCTGAATTACCCTGTCTGCATAGCCCAGGTCATAAATGGGCTTATCGGTGACAACAAATGCCCTGTGTTTGCCAGCCAGGTCCTGCAACGCCACAGGCAGGCAGCCTGTTTTGAAATACAGTTTTTCGGGCATCCTCAGCCACAGCATATTTTCCCTTCTTTCTGCATTTGTTTTCACATTGATCAGGTGCTTTACACCTACGTTTTCACTTACCGAATTGCCGCCCCATGATCCGCAACCCAACGTAAGCGACGGTTCAAGCCTGAAATTATAGATGTCGCCGATGGCGCCCTGTGATGCCGGCATATTGATCAGCAATCTTCCTGTCTTTACAAGCGAACTGAATGAATCAATTCTCTCCTTATTCAAGGGATTGGTATAAAGAACCGAGGTATGACCAATGCCTCCGAATTTTACAAGTTTGGTAGCCAGCACTTCGGCTTCGGCAAAATCAGATGCTTTATAAAGTGCCAGCACAGGGGATAGTTTTTCATAAGCGAAAGGCTCGCTGAAGTCAACCGATTGAGTTTCACCCACGAGAACCTTTGTATCTTTGGGCAGCTCGATACCTGCCATTTCAGCAATTTTATATGCAGGCTGCCCAACAATGGCAGCATTCAGGTGACCATTATTCACAATGCACTTCCCTACCCTTGTTTTTTCGTCCTCGTTCAGCAAATACGCATTGTTTTCCATAAGCAGCCTTTTAACCGTATCATAAACCTGCTGAACAACAATGATCGACTGTTCCGATGCGCAAATCATGCCATTATCGAATGTTTTCGACATCAGAACCGAACTGACTGCCATTTTTAGATTTGCGGTTTCATCAATGATTGCAGGAGTATTACCTGCTCCGACACCAATGGCAGGTATGCCTGATGAATAGGCGGCTTTGACCATTCCGGGACCGCCGGTTGCCAGTATCATATTCAGATCGCGATGGTGCATCAGGTATTGTGATGCTGCAACTGTGGGATTATCAATCCATCCGATTATCCCTTCAGGTGCACCGGCCTCAACAGCAGCCTTCAGTACTACCTTCGCAGCCTCAATGGTTGATTTGGCAGCACGGGGATGGGGTGAGAAAATGATTCCATTCCGGGTTTTCAAACAGATAAGTGCTTTAAAAATTGCAGTGGAAGTGGGATTTGTTGTTGGAACAATCCCTGCGATTACGCCTATTGGCTCAGCATATTTCCGGATTCCGAAAGTCAGGTCCTCTTCAATCAGGCCAACTGTTTTCTCATCTTTATATTTGTTATAGATGTATTCAGAAGCAAAATGATTCTTGATCACTTTGTCTTCCACAACACCCATCCCGGTTTCCTCAACCGCCATTTTAGCCAGTCTAATCCGGTTATCAGCAGCTGCAAAAGCAGCTTTGCGGAATATTTCGTCGACCTGCTTCTGTGTGAAGGTTCTGAATATTTTCTGAGCTTTAACAACGGATTGGATCGTGTTTTCAATTTCTTCGAATGCGTTTGCATGGATCTGGTTTTCATCAAGAGCGGCAATCACTTTTGGCTCTTCCAACTGAATTTTACCTGCTGTTTTCATATGCTGAAATTTTGGTTCCGGTTATTGTTATTCAATTCACAATAAACCAAGGAACGTGCCAATAACGGTAATTTGCTGGTAAATTGAAGTTTAATTAAAGTGATAAGATCTGTGGTTTCTTGAGGATGTACTAAATTAAGACAAATTGGTCTTTATTTGTGTAATATAATGGGACAGTGTATTATTTTAGTACATTCATAATGACGACCTGCTTTCGTCAATAAAATTACACAGAGAACCACTGAGTAGACACAGAGGACCACTGAGAATTTTGCTCTGTGCAACTCTGTGAATTCTCTGTGTAACTCTGTGTAATAATTATCTTACAAAGGGTTGATTACTTGCAATAGCGTATTTTATTTTGAGATATTGTACTTCTTCATTTTAAGATACAGCGTATTGCGGCTTAAACCAAGTGCCGATGCCACCCTGGATATATTATTTTCAAAATGATCCAGTGCTTTCTGAATGGTCGCCTTTTCTATTTCTTCCAGATTCCAGGTAACGACTCCCTCAAAATGAGTGTCCG
Source organism: Bacteroidales bacterium (assembly GCA_035299085.1). NCBI lineage: Bacteria > Pseudomonadati > Bacteroidota > Bacteroidia > Bacteroidales > Bacteroidales bacterium. The sequence goes on from DATGXG010000037.1 coordinate 24,857, forward strand.
GAATTATATTATTCGAAATACCACCAGCGGGAATATCATTTGTTGGTATTCTACCCCCCAGTATAACTGCTTTTTCAATCACGTTTTCGAGTTCCCTTACATTTCCCGGCCAGTTGTATTGTACCAGAGCTTCCATGGCACCGGGTTGCAGTTCGGGGATTGGTATTTCAAACTTCGATGCTTTTATCTTAAGAAAGAAATGAACCAGAGGAACAATATCCTCCCTTCGTTCCCGCAATGGCGGCACTTTCACTTCGATCACATTAATCCGGTAATACAGATCGAGCCTGAACCGTCCTGCTTTGACTTCTTCGTCCAGGTTCTTATTTGTAGCCGCAATAATGCGTACATCAACGGGGATGGGTTTTTCACTTCCCACCCTGGTCACCGCCTTTTCCTGGATGGCCCTGAGAAGTTTGACCTGCATATCCAGCGGCATTTCGCCAATTTCATCAAGAAAAAGGGTACCGTTATCCGCAAGTTCAAATCTTCCGGGTCGCCCTCCTTTTCGGGCGCCCGTAAAAGCACCTTCGGCATAACCGAATAGTTCACTTTCAATGAGTGACTCACTGATGGCCCCGCAGTTGATGGCAACAAAGGCTGCATCGTGGCGGGGACTTTCATGATGAATCGACTGGGCAATGATTTCCTTACCGGTCCCGGTTTCACCTGTAATCAGTACTGTACTGGGTTTACGGGCAATTGTTTTGCAATATCGCACAAGGCTTTTCACTGCCTCGCTTTCGCCAATGAAATCATTAAAAGTATATCTCGTATTATGACCTGCGTATTGATTGATCATCTGGAGGATATCGCTATATTCCCTGAATGCCAGAAGATATCCGGGTATCTCCCCATCTTTTGTACGAATCACATAGGCACTGAAAAGAAATTTTTCTTTCAGTTTGGGAATACTGAATCTTCCTTCAATCTCAAGATAGGATTCACCGGCAAGAATTTTCTGTCTTACTTCCTTCCAGTCCCTGAAAATACTGTCGATCGGGATATTGATCAGGTGAAGTCTGCGGATATTCACAGAACGGCAGGCCGTGTCATTCACCCATAAGATATCGTCATTCAGGTCAATCGCAAACAGTCCGTAAGCCAGGTTATTCATCATGGCAAAAGCGAACTGGTTTGAATTGTTCAGTTGTTTTTCAATATTGGCGTTATTCATCCTGTATTCCACGGCGCTCACGGCTGCAACTACAAGGCCAAGCGTATGCGGATGGACCAGTTTGCTGCTTCCTGTAAGGTTAAGCGTTCCTGCAATAGCGCCGTTCAGGTCGTGTATCGGTGCAGCCGAACAGGTCCATTTATGATAGGCCGAAATGAAGTGTTCTGTGGCAGTTACCTGCACCGGACTGTTTTCGGAAATGGCGGTTCCCATGGCATTGGTGCCAATGCTTTTCTCATCCATGTAAGCGCCCTGGATCATTTTCTGTTTCCTTGCCTCCTCAAGAGGTTCCGTATCGCCATTGACTTCCAGGATACAGCCGTTTTTGTCGGTAAGGATGATGATAAAACCAGTTCCCCGGAGGAATTGGTAAAGGTCTTCCATAACCGGGATTGTAATGGTGAGCAATTCCTCATTTTCTTTGAGAACCTTTTTAAGATCGGCATCAGCCAGTATCTTCCGCGAAACAGAAGATTCTGCTTTTATGCCGTATTCAATGCTGCGTTTGTGAGAATGCTGAATGATTTCCTTGTGCGACTTTGCCATTCCTTTACAACTAAATTCCGGGCAAAGTTAAAAAACTCACCGGCAGAAATACAAAAGCTCATAATCATAATTACTAATTAACACGAAGCTTCGGTTAACCAGTAATAGTTGCTAAAAAATAACCACGAATGCACGAATTAAAGACTAATAATTAATGTAACCGAATTACACGAATAAGCATGAGCTTCGCTCATGGCATTGAACCGACATTTAGCAAAGGTCTAGATTACAATTCTTTTATAAGTTAATTTGCTTTCTCCAAAGTTGATGATAATAGCAAGCTGATTTCCAGACACTTTAAGGTAATTAATCGCCTGTGCAATAAACTCATGGGGAATACCTGATGATGCTTTAATTTCCAATATTATATTGTTTTCTACAACGAAATCAGCATAAAACTTATGATCAAGTATTATGCCCTTATAGGTAATCTCATATTCTTTTTCTCTTTCATATTCAATTTGTGCTTTTTTCAATTCAAATTCCAATGCATCTTTATATACAATCTCAACAAATCCTGGACCGAGATAATTATGAATATTCATGCATATTCCAATAAGCTCATAGGAAATATCTTTATATAACAAATCTGACATAACATTGAATTTCAATGATTAAATGTAAAAAAATGTGAGGGAAAATAATGCATTCATGGCAGCTTTTTGCTCTGCATGAGTGAAACTCATGCCCATTAGTGAAATTCGTTAAGATTTCTTTTCGTCTTTAATTCGTGCATTCGTGGTTATTTTTTTAGTTGTTTGCAATATATCCGTTGTTTAATAAAAACCACGAAGAGGTTATCTTCGTGGTTTACTCTATTTATTTTATTCGTTAACTCACTCCGCCATGGAGGTAAGGCCGGCTTCGCTGAGTTCTACGAGGCGGATAAACTCTGCCCGGTAACCATCCGTATCACTTCCTTTCGCACCACGGGCAAGCGACAATACATCTTCATACTCCACATTGCCCTTAAACTCAGAACCCCTCAGCAGCATTCCGAATTCCGCCACAGCAGCCGAGAACCTGAAATTTTCAGAAGTTTGATTTATACCCAGTACACTATACGGAATCACTTTGTCGAACAGGATGCTTGAATTGCTTTCCGGTTTTTTATACCTGAGCTTAACAGTCGCCAGCTCATTGTTATCACCAGCCTGAGGCAATACCTGCACTTTCTGGTATTTCAATTCTCTTGAATCTCCTTTCCTGTTTACCGGCACAATTTCATACAAAGCCGTTACACTGTGGCCTGCGCCCATTTCTCCCGCATCCTTTTTATCATTGTCGAAATCTTCCTCATTCAGCAATCGGTTCTCATATCCAACAAGCCTGTATTCCTTAACATAGGCCGGATTGAATTCAACCTGTATTTTCACATCTTTTGCGATCGTATACAGAGTGCTGCTGAATTCGTTTACAAATATCTTTTTAGCTTCCATGAGGTTGTCGATATAGGAATAGTTCCCATTTCCTTTATCTGCTATAATCTCCATTTTATCATCCTTGTAGTTTCCCATTCCAAAACCGGTAACCGAAATGAATATTTTTTTATCACGGTATGATTCGATCATTCTTTCCATTTCGGCATTGCTTGACGGACCTACGTTGAAATCTCCGTCTGTCGCAAGAATAATGCGGTTGTTGCCTTCTTTCATGAAATTCTCTTCTGCCACTTCATAAGCCAGCTTAAGTCCGGCAGAACCTGCTGTGGATCCCCCTGCTTCAAGCCTGTTAAGTGCTTCATTGATTGTCTGCTTCTGATTACCTGGGGTGGAAGGAAGCACAATTCCCGAACTCCCTGCATAAACAACCATTGCTACCCTGTCTTGCGCCCTTAACTGGCTGACAAGAAGCTTCATTGCCTTTTTTAACAACGGCAGTTTGTTGGGCATGTCCATTGAACCCGAAACATCAATAAGAAACACAAGATTACTCGGAGGTACGTCTTTGGTGACCATCTTTTCACCCTGCAATCCTATATGTAAAAGCTTATGATCGCTGTTCCAGGGGCATTCGCCTAATTCGGTAATGATCGAAAAAGGATGCCCGTTATCCGGCTGGGGATAATCATAATCGAAATAATTGATCATTTCTTCAATGCGAACTGCATCGGGTACCGGTTTCTGGCCCTCATTGATGAATCTCCTCACATTGCTGTACGAAGCTGCATCCACATCAATGGAGAATGTTGACAGAGGTTCTTTCAACGGACTCTTATATCCGTTTTCATTTATAGCAGAATAACCTTCGGTATTGAAGTCCGGTGCCGGGTTACAGTATGCTTTTGAATAGCTCATGGATGGCTGTGATGCTATACCTCTTATAGCAACACCGGAAGTACGGCCCTGCATTTCTGATTTTGCTGAACTTTTATCACGCCCCCGATGAGAACCGTATCCTACAACCACTACCTCGTCGAGCTGCGCAACATTTTCTGTCAGCATTACTAGCAAATTCCCCGAAGAATTCACCTTAACTTCTTCCGTATTGTAACCAATGTAAGTAAAAACAAGCACTGCGTTTTCATCAGTCACCTGTATCGAAAACTCGCCGTTGGCGTCTGTCACAGTTCCCGTTGTGGTTCCCTTTATTACGATATTCACTCCGGGGATAGGATTATTTGAAGAATCCACCACCTTGCCGGTTATGTGCTGTTGTACTGATCCTGAAGTCATCAGGAATGTAATCACAATCATCAACATTATCTTTTTCATATGATCAATTTTTTAGTGAAAGAACTTTGATCATAAGGTGCAGATGGGGGAGAATTTCCATAAATGATATAGGGGATTGGAGATAATTCTTAGAGACAAGGCTTTGTTCGGTAGAGACAAGGCACTGCCTTGTCTCATAAAAAATGGATATCAGATAAAACTTAATCACTGCCCTAACCCGGTATACCGGTGTTGACCTGCCCAATTAAATCTGAAGTTATTTCAAAATTTTTTAAATTTGAAACAATAAATTTTACCCCTATTAAGACAGCGTCCCCATATTCCGGCATGACCGATCCGGAGCTTCTGGATTTATATCAAAGTAAAAAGGACCTTGAAGCCCTTGGAGCATTATACAAAAGATATATGATCCTTGTATATGGCTTGTGCATGAAGTATCTTAAAAACAGGCAAGACGCACAGGATGCGGTAATGCAGATTTTTGAGACCCTTGTTAAAGATGCCCTGCGATTTGAGATCCGGAGTTTTAAGAGTTGGCTATATGGTGTAAGCCGAAATCATTGCCTTATGAAACTCCGTTATGAAAAAGCAGAAAATAACCGGCTGGATAAATTTTCAGCAGATTTTTTTATGGAAATCAATGACGATATGCACCCTGTTGAAAAAGCCGATGATCCCGATGTGCAGGTGCATTTAAAGGATTGCATGGAAAACCTTAAAAAGGAACAGCGCTTATGCGTTGAACTTTTTTATTATCAGCAGCGATGTTACAAGGAAATCGCAGATGAATTGTCATTCAATGAGAACCAGGTGAAGAGTAATATTCAGAACGGGAAGAGAAATTTGAAGATATGCCTTGAATCCAAAAACCAATTAAAAAATGTCCGGGAAAATTCCGACATATGACAGGATATACAGCTACCTGAAAGGTCTGCTATCAAACAGGGAACGCCATGAACTTGAGAAGGACATGATGCAGGATTCCTTTAATGAAGAGGCTTTTGAAGGGATAAGCCAGCTCTCACATGAAGAGCTGGAGGCCGATATGCGACGGATGATGAACCGGCTGGATGAACGGATTCAACCCAAACGGCACGTAAGGATGTTACTGTTTTACAGAATTGCTGCCGGCCTGGCTATCCTTGTAGCATTATCAACAGCACTTTATTTCCTGTTTCCCGGAAATAAACAGGCACCCTTACTGACCCAGGATGCCGGTAAAGAAAAAGCAGTTTCCGTTCCTGAAACCAGCGTTCCCGGCGTTCCGGACCAATCCGCTGACCTGAAATCAGAAACCCGTAAACTAGGAATAACAAGGAAATCCCAAGGTACATCCAATTCTCCTGCGGAACGAGGTAGAGATGCGATTGATCGCGTCTCTGAGAATAATCCAACTGTCCCTGATAATGATTTACCGGTTAAATCAGAAACAATGAATTCTGACAGAGACGAGATGAATCGCGTCTCCACGGCGGCCCCGATGGCAGAATACAAAAAGGGGGTATCTGAGGCATCTGTCTCGGATGATTCCTCCTTTGAACAGCAGTACATCACCGGAAGGGTTCTTGGTATAAACCGGCAGGCGCTTGCCGGTGTATCCATTGCAGACCAGGATACACGCTCGGTTACAAGAACAGATAACCAGGGTAATTTCAGATTGCCGGTACACAGTTCATCATCAAAGATCGCGTTACGGTACAACGGTTATAAATCAATTGAATTATCACCAAAGGAAATCGCAGGGAAAGAAATATCAATGAATGAAGACAGGCCTCCCATCAATGATGTGTTGGTTACCAGGTATGGAAAGACAACATCAGCTGCCGGTGAATCACAGGCCAGAGCAAAAGCCGCTGCTCCTTCAGGCACATACCAGTATTATAAACCTGTCCCTGCCGGTGGATCATTTAAAGCTTTTGAAAACTGGGTGGAGAGCAAAATCGATGTGGACAAATTTATGGAATTGCTGCCCGGCAACTATAAAATAACAATCAACCTGGTTGTAAACTCTGATGGTACGCTGAACCAGATTTCAGTTAAGGAAGGAGTACCTCCTGAAGTGGCTGAGGAATATAAGCGTGTGGTTGCCCTGAGTGATGCCTGGCAACCGGCCCGTGCCAATGAAACTCCTATTGATTCTCAGATAGAGCTGATTTTTTCACTTATCATTCAGTAAACCGGTTTTTTAAAATGCAACCCCTGCAGTGGTTGCAAATCCTCAACACGAATTTATTTCATTTTAAATTCAATGGGCATGGTTACCGTTGTGGCTACAGGTCTTCCGCCCTGGTTTCCTGGTGTCCAGTGGCCCTCTGTTAAAACGGTAATTCTGATTGCTTCTTTATCCAAATCCGGTGATAAACCCCTGATAATTTGAGGAGCGGACCTTATCTTTCCATCCTTATCAATAACAAATAATACCAGGACAGTTCCTTCCGTGCCTTTCTTTCTGGCTTCTGCCGGATATTTAATGTTATCCTGTATAAATTTTTGTAAAACAGTGTTACCACCCGAGAATGAAGGAAGTGTTTCAGTAAAAACAAAGCCTCCTCCTGAATGTTCCTGCTTGTCATTTTCGCGCTTTTCAGTATTTAATGACTCCTTCTTTTCCTGTCCGAATTCAATTGCCATGATATCAGGTTCTAAATTGACATTGATGGTAGAATTCTTACCAACAGGCATTACCTGAGTTTTATAACCCATAAATGTAAATACCAGTTCGTCCTCAGATCCGGTTACTATTATCTCATATCTGCCCAAGGTATCGCAAACAGTACCGATATTCTTATTTTTAATAATAATATTGGCGCCGACAATAGGATCTTTAGTGTAGTAGTCGCAGACTGTGCCCTTTACGACAATTTCATGTGACCCGGTCTGGCTGATCAGCGGCGGATTAGAAAACAAAAGCAGCAGGACTGCAAACAGCGGGATCAGAAGCAGAGCTCTGTATCCAGCCCTTTTCGGGGATTTGACATTTTTCATCATCATAATACGTTTTTTAATGAGTGATTGATTAAATTGATTGGTTAATAGAAAGACAGGACCGCCCAATGCCTGGTTGACAAGGATGGCCTGGTAATTCCCGATATTTGTGCCGGATTGGAGTACTTCCTCATCGGCAAGGTATTCATGAACCTCTTTTACTGATTTTTCGAACAACCACACGAATGGATTAAACCACTGCAATACAGAAATAATCTGGATAAGAAACAGATCCACATAATGCCCCTGCCGAAGGTGCGACTTTTCATGCCGGATTACACTTTCAAGGGATCCCTTTTCTATTCGGCCTTCCGGGATAAATATCCGGTTGAAATAGGAAAACGGAATCATATCCGTATCCAGGGTAACCAGTTTAAAGCCCTCGTGCTCTGTTATTTTTGACAGCCGGCTGACGGCATGCAGGTAAATGGCCTGGTAAACAAGGCGGGCCATGACGATTATGGCCCCGGCCAGGTATATGGCAGTAAAAATCCTGCTCATATTCCAGCCGAATCCTGCATTGGTATTATTGGATAAATCAGTTGCCACAGGTAAGGGGACCTGAGGTACAGAAAAATTTATGTCAAGGACCATTCCCGGGATGGATTTGATTCTGAAAAGTGCAGCGATTGCCGGCAATAACATGGATGCGGTCAGTGAAAACATCAACACCATCCGGTTGATCCTGAAGTTTGTGTTATTACGGAGAACCAGCCAGTAGAACAGGTAGAAAACACTTAGCGCGATACCTGATTTTATTGCGTATTCAAAAAAATCATTCATGGTTGTTCTTTTTTGATTTTTTCAATTCCTCTTCGGTCATCCGCATGATCTCCTCCAGGTCCTTCATGCTCAGATTATTCTCCTGTGCAAAAAAGGCTGCCATTTTAGGAAAGGAATTATTGAAGTAATCCGACAGGAATCCTTTAAAATGCACACGGGCGTAGGCGTCCTTGCTTACTACCGGGTAATATTCATAAGTATTTCCATATTGTTTGTGAGAAATAAATTCCTTTTTCTCAAGGACCCGTATGACAGTGGATACGGTGTTATACGGAGGCTTGGGATCGGGCATCCTGTCGATGACGTCTTTTACAAATCCTTTACCCAGGTCCCATAATATCTGCATTACTTCCTCTTCTGCCTGCGTGAGTTTTTTCATTTCTTACCTTAATTTTCTGATTTAAAATTAATTAAATAATACCCCTGGTTTAATTCGACATTCAGGGTCCTGTTTTTACCGACGGGTTCAATTTTCAACTCATAGCCCATAGCAGAAAATTCAAGTTCATTTTCCTCGCCCGGAACTTCAATTTTATACTGTCCGTTACTATCGGTTACAGTACCTGAACTTGTCCCTTTAATAATTACAAGTGTTCCTTCCATCGGTTGCCCGGTGGCCTTATCCAATACGCTGCCGGAAATAATAAAGAACTTTTGGCTGACCGGTTTTTCGCATTCAAAATCAATAGGCAATAAAATCCTGCAGGTAACCGGTTTGCCCCAATTCAAAGCCGGTTGCCAGTCAGTAAGTAACGATGCAACCCGTAACGCTTCCGAATCATAAAACGGATTAATTCCTCTTACCAGCTTGACTTTGTCCGCTTTGCCCTCCTTGTTAATCTCAAGACTTACCATCACGGTCCCTGAAATGCCCTTCTCTTTAACGGAATCAGGAATCACCAGGCTTTTGTAAATAAATTGCTTTAAAACGGTTTTCCCACCTTTAAAACCGGGAGGCGAAACACCTCCATGGTATTCCTGTGACACGGCGTTGTTCTGCAAAAGCAAAACTCCTATGCCATAAAGGAGGTATCTGAACCATTCCGCTGCTATTTTTCGAAATAGTTTTTTCATGATTTTCTGGTTTATTCATTTCACATAACAAATATATAACTATAAAAACAGTTTTGCAACTATTTTTGCAGTTATTTAACGTAAGATGTAGTTATTTATTGTATATTAATGATTACCTGAAAGATCGTCATTGCGAGGAGCCAGAACAATCATTGATTATTCGAACAGGCACACCTTGCTAAAAGCTTACGATGCAAAAAGAAAGTTTTAAGAAAAATCATTATTATTCTTTGTAAAGCCCTGCCTTTGCAGGCAGATTGCTTCGTCGACTGCAAATACTGCTATAATCAATTATTTATCATGGTCCTACTAATTACGACTTTTCGTAAACCACAGAAAATCTAAAATATAACCACGAATTCACGAATTGAAGACAAATTAAATTAAAAACAAATGGCCTCGAATGGCTGAAGGCTTTGCCTTCAGGCGACAATATAGAAAAAGGAGTACTACCTGATTTACTATCCGTTCCCACACCATAAGTACAACACCAATGGACCGTGAAGCCCGCCTCTGAAAAAACGCGTTAAGAAAATTAATTCACGAAGCGTTAAGAAAGAAAAGCTGTCTGATCCCGATTTAGAATCTGTAGGATTTCAGGACACTGAAATCCACAGAATTCTTGATCGGGAGAGTTCTTTTCTTTTAGCGAAGTGAATTAATTTTTAGCGATTTTTTCAGCAGCGGCGGCATTTTTTGGTCACTTTTTTTTGCTGCAGAAAAAAAGTGACTCAGGGTTCGGGGCGGATAGCC